>JANMHO010000190.1:0-3711 GCA_031375195.1 Rhodobiaceae bacterium | reverse complement strand
TCGCGCATGCGCAGCAGATTGGCCATTTTGATTTTGGTGCCAGGGGCAATGCCGGCGAAGTCGACGACGATGTCGTAACGTTCCGCGATGCCCTGCACGTCGAGCGCGGTCAGCAGGACCGGGTTGACCAGCAGGTTGCCGTCGTTGGCGATCTGCTTGAAAGGCACCGACGTGCCGTTGGACGTGAACAGCGCCAGCTTCCAGAAGCGCGACATGGAGGCAGGCAGGATGCGGAAGCGGTATTTGCGCGGCAGCACCTCGAAGTATGGCGCATAGGCGTGGTTGACCAACGGCATATCGCCCAAGAAGCCATCGGTATTGAAGATGTCGAAGAAATACTGCCCATACTGATCGCAGGCGCCATCGGAGAGCATCAGGTTGACGTCGAAATCGATATTGCCCCAAGACAGCTGGTTGCCGCTCGGCAGGCGCAGATTGACATTGGTGCCTGTATTGGGCAATTCACTGCCGCGGTCCGGCCCGCTGTAATAGTTGACCATGCCGGCCATGCCCTTGTAGACATTCTCGGCGGTGAAGAAGAAGCGGTGGTCGTGGAACCACATGGTGCCCTGCAGCTCGCGGAAGTCGCCGGCCACATTGACCACGTCGCCATTGTCGAGAGGTCCCGAGGCCCGGCGGTCGGTTGCCTGGGTGTTGATCTTGTCGCGGCGCGCCAGCGTCGTGCTCCAGCGGTAGTCGTAGAACGTGCCGGGGAAATGATGCACGTTGGCGGCGCCATCGCTCTCGGCGCCGTTGTGCGCGTTGTGAAAATGCATCTGCACCTCATTGCGACCAAAACCGCCATTATCCTCGCGTTTCTTCGGCAGGTTATTGTAGATGCGGGTGAGGATCGGTTCGCCGTAGCGGCCCTTGATCAGCGGCAGCGGCAGATGGCCTGACACGTTGTGGCCCGAGCCGAAAGTCCAGACCTTGTTGGCCTGCTGATGCTCCATTTTTTCGTGGAAATAGGTTTCGGAATTGCATTCGCCGATTGAAAACACATACCCGACCTTGGGGAAGAATTCGTCCCAGCGCTGGTGCGCGAAGACCTCGCCCGGCGGACGGCCTTCGATCGGACCCCTGTTGGTGAGGGGATTGGTGACATCCGGGGTAGCATCTTTGCTAATGAAATCGGTGTGCCAGGACAGCCGCCTGGCGTCCCGCTCTTTCATGCTGACTGGAAAAACGGCGTTGCCCGTTGCCGCGTCGCGGGTGAGGGGGACGGGTTTTTGCAACTCGAGCCGATGCATCTGGGTGGTGAATTTCTGGGCACCGTACAACGGGCTGCGCGGCGTGCCCGTTGGCACGGTCGCATAGGCGCTGCGGGCGAAGGGGCTCAGGCCGTTCTTGAGGGCGAGAGTGCCCACGCCGGTAAATATGCCCCACTTGAACAGGTCACGGCGGGTGATCTCGCCCAGCGACCGCGCCTTTACGATCTCAGCCCGGTTATCCCTAGCCTTCTGCGCTTCTCTTTGCCGGATTTTGCTGGCTTCACGGGAGATGTACATTATTGGCCTCCCTGCGAAAGGCCGCCCGCCGCAGCCTGTGGCTGGGGCGCGAATATGTTAACCATAAACGCTGTCATGATATTTGCCCTTTTCATCGCCAAGCGACACTATCGCTTGATCCTAGTCAAAAACCGAAAGTGCGCAATTGCCCTGTGCACCACCGATAGCTTTCATTCCGCATCCGGGAATCAGCATCTCGTCTTAGACCCATGCAGACTGATTTGTCAGCAGGATTTTTTTTCCCCGCATGGACGCTAAACCGGATACGATTCGAAGTCTACGCGACCTAGGTACCAGGCGGGCTTGGAATATGGGATTTTAGCCGCAACGCCATCCTGCTCAATTTGCGGCATGCGAATGCAGGTTAAGCCAGATTTCGAATCACATTCGATTTCTGCGAAAAAACTTGACATTATTTAATTACAATGTTTATTTCAAGTTATCGACGATTTATTTTGACCTATGTACACGCGCGATATTTTAGTTGCGTTGCAACATAGGGGCGGGTTTGATACTACCAGGGCAAATTAACTAAAGGGCAATTCCACCTAAACATTGAAGTCGGTCTGTAGTGTTGCGTACTATTCGCCAACGGATTTCCTGTTTTTGTCCGTATGCGGGTAATGTTCACGTCCAGACGGTAGATAAAGCCGGTTCGGTTTGCGGAGCGCTGGAGGCCAGTGTCACGCCAGCCCGCTTGGCTAAAAAGACAAAAACTAGCATGAGATGCGGCACGCGTTGGCTATCCTGTAGTCACTGCTGCGGCCTGTTAACCTCAACAGCAACTGAAAGATGGCCGGCGTCGTGGAAACGGCGAACTGGCATTTAACTTGCTCAGGACTTTGTGAGCGTTTCAGTAAGTGTGTTGAGGAAGAAATAACCATGGGCAGCAAGCAAATCAGAATCGCATTCGTTGATGATCATCCAGCGATGCTTCAGGGTCTGACAGGCCTTTTCTCGGCAAATCCCATCTATGACATTGTGGCGACCGGCGCTTCCGCCTGCGACGCCTGGAAAATCACCGAAGCCTACAAGCCGGACATCCTGTTTATGGATCTCAGCATGCCGGGAAATGTCTACTCGGTCATTGAGGACATCGCCCAACACCTGGAAGGCACCAAGGTTGTCGTCTGCACCGCTTTTTCCAGCGTCGATTCCGCCATGCGCGCCCTTGATGCGGGCGCCAGCGGCTTCGTGCTGAAAACCTCAGGTTCGGCAGAGTTTTTCGCCGCGGCAAATTCCGTGCTGCGTGGCGATT
This sequence comes from Rhodobiaceae bacterium, assembly GCA_031375195.1. Lineage (GTDB taxonomy): Bacteria > Pseudomonadota > Alphaproteobacteria > Rhizobiales > Aestuariivirgaceae > Aestuariivirga. The sequence goes on along the minus strand of JANMHO010000190.1, from coordinate 945 downwards.
TGTTCATCACCGGTGAATATGCGAGCCAGGTCCTGCGCGGCCTGCGCAACCGGAAGCAGCAGGAACCTGCCGACAGCTCAACCAGGCTGAGTGTCAGGGAAAAGCAGATCGTTGACCTGCTGCATGACGCGCACAGCAACCGCGAGATCGCTTCAACGCTCTCCATCAGCGAGAAAACCGTCAAGCGCTATATGACAACGCTGATGCAAAAACTCAACGCGCGAAATCGCGTCGAGGTCGCCGTCAGACACAGCGCCACAAAAGCCCTGTCATAGCATGCGGCAAAGGCAGTCCTGCCAAATGTCCCCGCCCGCTGCGCGGGCGAAGGCGTTTTGCGCGGCTATAATACTCCGTATACGGAATTAACCATCGCGCTCCGGAATTTGTCCCCATTGGTACGATGGTGGCGCGGCCAACAATCCCCACAAATCGTTCGACCATCGCACCTTATGCAGGCTTGCGCTCGCGAATATACGGTTAGCGTGGAGTTAATTGCATTCCGCGCCGCGTGGCGTGGCGGCGAGCGACGCCAAATCAATTGTACGGACAGTGGGCAAACGCTGTCTGAGTACGTGGGCAAGCGTAACAGAAGGGCACTCAATCATGGCTAGCAATTTCATCATTAATTTGGCCGATCTCCAGCATATTCTGGACCAGATCATCATCGCAGAGCGTCATGCCGCTGGCGAAAACCTCGTGGACATCATCGGCGCGGACGCCGCATTGCTGCCTCTTGGACTTCGCACCGTCGATGGCAGCTACAACAACCTGCTGCCGGGCCAGAGCCAGGTTGGCGCAGCCGATGAACTTTTTCCACGGCTGCTGACGCCGGAATACCGCAATGAGATGGATGGCGACACAATGCCATTGGGCCCTCCAGGTTCTGGCGCGCCAACCATCACCAACACCAATTATGACCCGACCATTCCGGGCGGTGTCAACATG
>JANMHO010000167.1:0-2360 GCA_031375195.1 Rhodobiaceae bacterium | reverse complement strand
CGCTGCTTTGGCAGTTCATCGGGATCTCACTATAACCCAACTGAAGGACGATCCCATGAATACGGGTACTGTAAAGTGGTTCAATGAGCAAAAGGGCTACGGCTTTGTTCAACCTGACAATGGAAGCAAGGACGTTTTCGTCCACATTTCCGCTGTGGAGCGCGCCGGTCTGCGCACTCTCAAAGAAGGCCAGAAGGTCTCCTTTGAAATCGTGACCGACAAGCGCACGGGCAAGAGCTCGGCTGGCAATCTGACTGCTGCTTAATCGCTAGCAAACAATTGCGAATTACGGTGCCCGACCCAATAGGTCGGGCATTTTTTTGTTTTTTGCTGCGATGCAGCATAGCCGTCTTTATATATTCATGCGTATTTGGCATGACTTATTGGGTTTATTTTAGAGTTGTATTGCTGATTCACGACTGATCACTTTATCCTGTTGTTAAATATCGTTAGTAATCATCAATTTAAACTGTAATCGAGGTTAACGAAACGTTATCCAACCCATGTTAAAATTGCATTCCTGCTAGGCAAAGTCTAAGCTGCAATTAGTATGCGACGCAGCATATATGGATACCGTAACTGTGCACAGCACAAACAATCAAAACCTCGAGCTGACTATTTGGTTCGAGATGAAGGAGACTGAAAATGACATCTACGACTTACGCCAACACTGTTGCCAGCAGCGAATTTAGCACCGGCTTGATGGGCCGCGTGAAGACCTATTTCGCACGCACACGGGCCCAGCGCCAGTTGCATCAGCTTGATGACCGGATGCTTGCCGATATCGGCGTGCGCCGCTCAGAAATTCAGAAAGTGGTTTGGGGCAACTAATCCAGCTTCCCTCCGGGGCCTGTGGCCCTTGATACAAAACGCCCGACGCGAAAGCGGTTCGGGCGTTTTTTCTTTGATGTGAGCGTCAGGGTCGCCCAGTTTTCGCGGCGGAGCGTCTGGGTATGGATGAGGCCGCGATTTCGGTAAGCAGCGGAGACCCAGCGTATCTGGTCGACTGTAAGCCCAGAGATTATGAGGTTGCCGCCTGGCGCCAGGATCGATGTGAGGCCTTGGGCGAGGTTGATGAGCGGTCTGGCCAGGATATTTGCGAAGATCAGATCATAGGGTGCAGCGCCCGCTATTTTACTGTGTTTGAGACCCGGCGCCGGGGCGGCGGCGATCAGCGGCGCCACGCCATTCAGTGCGGCGTTCAGTTGGGTGACGCGCACGGCTTCGGGGTCAATATCGGTCGCCAGTGCTTTGTTTTTGGTTGCCCGGGCCGCAGCGATTGCCAACACGCCAGTGCCGCAGCCCAAGTCCAATATGCGCCTCGGGTTTTGCCGTTTGAGTATCGCATCGAGGGCCATCAGGCAGCCAGCGGTGGTTCCGTGGTGCCCGGTGCCAAAAGCGGTTCCCGCATCGATTTCCAATGGAATTCCGCCAAAGCGGCGGCGCTCCCGGTCATGGGAGCCGTGAAGGAAGAATCGCCCAGCAACTACAGGTGCCAAGCCTTCGAGTGAACGCCTCACCCAATCGGTGTCGGGCAGGGCCGATATGATACTGGTGGAGAGTTGGAGAAGGTGCCGGGCTTCGCACGCTTCGCTTTCATCTTCGAAATAAGCCGCCATTTCCCAGAGGTTTTTCGCCTCGTCGGTTTCATTGATCGTGACAGCCAAGGGCTCAATCCGAAAATCATTCTCGAACCTGCCGGCTGCCGTCTGCGCCTCCGCAAGGCCAAGGGCCGGAATGGTGAGCAATATTCGGGCGGTTGCCATGCGAGGGGCTTAGCTTCCCTCGCATGGCATGTCTATCAGGTCAGGGGGACGAGCTGGATTTCGACGCGGCGGTTCTGGGCCTTGCCGGAAACGCTGGCGTTGGTGGCGATGGGCTGAGTTTCGCCCAGGCCCTGAACCGAGAAGCGCTGCGGATCGAGCTGTTGTGAGACCAGATATTGAGCCACGGAATTGGCCCGGCGGTCAGAAAGCTCCTGGTTGTATTCATCGGATCCGTCGGAATCCGTGTGGCCGTTCACATCCACCAAGGTTTGGTTGAACTCCCGCAGCACGATGGCGACGGAATTCAGCACATCGTAAAAAGCTGGCTTGATGTCCGATTGATCGGTCGCGAAAGTGATGTTGGATGGCATGTTGAGGATAATATTGTCGCCGTTGCGGGAGACAGAAACGCCTGTTCCTTCAAGTCGGTCACGCAGCTTGGCTTCCTGATTGTCCATGTAAAGGCCAACGCCACCGCCTGCGAGAGCGCCCAGGCCGCCGCCAATGAGCATGGCCTTGCGGGTTTTCACATTTGTGGTGCCGCCCAGAAGCGCGCCGGCAGCGGTGCCGAGAACAGCACCTGTTCCTGCGCCA
>JANMHO010000128.1:0-8779 GCA_031375195.1 Rhodobiaceae bacterium | reverse complement strand
TATCGATGAAAACCCGCATTCTGCATCAGGCTGACTGGATAGCGGGACAATTTTCCGGGCGCTTTGATGTGACCGACGAGAACAACGCCTTGAAGTCGGGTTATGACCCGGTGGCGCGAGCGTGGCCTGAGTGGATCGGTCAGACTGGATTTGATATTGTATTTTTTCCGAATGTGGTTGCCGCTGGTCAGCACACGGGCAGAATTCTGCCTGCTGTCGCGCGCCGCTTTGGACTTCCCGCTGACGTGGCCATTGTCGCAGGGACGACTGACGGATGTGCGGCTTTTCTGGCAAGCGGGGCGCGTGACCCCGGCGACGGCGTCACGTCGCTTGGCACCACGCTCACATTGAAGCTGCTTTCCGACCGCCCGGTGTTTGCGCCGCGCTACGGCATCTATAGTCATCGCATTGGCGACCAATGGCTGGCGGGAGGTGCGTCCAACACGGGTGGCGCTGTGCTTGGCAAATTTTTCTCCGGCGATGATATTGCGAGGCTAACGCTGCTGCTGGAACCAGATCGCCCGACCGGTCTTGACTATTATCCGCTGTTGCAGCCGGGCGAGCGGTTTCCAATCAATGACCCTGAATTTGCGCCGCGCCTTGAACCCCGGCCCGCCGATGAGAGGTTATTCTTTCAGGCCATTCTGGAAGGCATCGCTGCCGTCGAAGCTTTGGGCTATAAGCGGCTGGCTGAACTTGGGGCATCCCCTCTCACCTCTATTCGAAGCGCTGGCGGCGGGGCAGGCAATGCGGCGTGGACAAGGATCAGGTTGAACCGGCTTGGAGTTGGGGCCAGGAATTCCCGCAGTGAACACGCTGCAACTGGCACGGCGCGCCTTGCCTGGCGGGGGCTGGGCCATGAAAATTAATGGACTTTCCGAAATCACTGCCCGCTTTGATGCGATGCTGATCGACCAGTACGGCGTCATTCATGATGGCCAGACGCTTTATCCCGGTTCGCTCCATGTGCTCAGCAATCTGGCGAGACTCAAGCTCCCGGTTGTCATCATGACTAACTCAGGAAAACGCGCCAAAGCCAATTGTGAGCGAATAATCAGGATGGGTGTGCCCCGCGCGCATTTTGTGGATGTGATCAGCTCCGGCGAAGCGCTGTATCGTTCGCTGGCCGCGAAAAAGGTATTTCTCATCGGCCGCGATGGCGAGGATTATGGCCTGGACGGTGTGACCATCACCAATGACGCCCGCCGAGCTGACGTCATGCTGATTTTGGGTTCCAATGCGCCCCAGTATACGCTTGCTGACTACCGGAAACTCTTCAAAAGTATCACACTGCCCGCGATTTGCGGCAATCCCGACAGGCAGATGCTGACGCCGCAAGGCATGCAACCGGCCCCTGGCGCAATCGCTGCGCTCTACGAAGAGATGGGGGGCAAGGTGACGTGGATTGGCAAACCCTATGCCGCGATTTACCAGAGTGCTTGCGAACTGGCTGGAAATCCCGGCCGTGTGCTGTGCATCGGTGACAGCGCCGAACATGATGTGGCGGGTGGGCGGGCAGCGGGTTTATCGACTTTGCTGGTGATGCAAGGCGTTTCGGCAGGGCTGGATGCGGGCATGGCCAAGCCGGAGCCTGACTATTGGATGGAATCTTTTCAATGGTAACGCTTGACCAGCTACGCCGCTTCTCGGCGCACGTTGGCGCTGATCCGCTGCTGGTGCAGGCGGCGGGCGGCAATACGTCGCTCAAGCAGGATGGCGTCATGTGGATCAAGGCCTCGGGCACCTGGCTCCGTGATGCGGAGGCCACAAATATTTTTGTGCCCATTGATCATGCGCGGCTCATGGCCGCGCTGGCGCAGGGTGATCCGGCTTGCGAGGCCTGTACTGATTTCATCTGTTCATTCATGACCAGTGGAGGCCTTCGTCCATCCATCGAGACAACTGTTCACGCACTGCTGCCACAGCGCATCGTTGTCCATGTGCATTGCGTCAATACCATTGCGTGGGCCATTCAGGATGATGCTGAATTGCGGATCGGCAGCAAGCTTGCCGGTTTCAACTGGGCGTTCATCCCCTATGCGATGCCGGGGCTGTCACTCGCGGGCGCCATTGCAAAGCGGCTGCGCCCTGAAGTGGATGTGCTTGTGCTGGGCAATCACGGGCTCGTGGTGGCGGCAGAGACCGTGGAGGCGGCGGAATATTTGCTGGAACGCGTTGTTTCAGCTTTGCGCCGTCCGGTGCGTGACGCAGTTGCTCCTGATCGCGCGGCTCTTGCGGCCGCATGTGCTGGCTCTGACTACGCGCCGGCATCAAGTGATGAAACCCACGCTCTGGCCACCGATGGCCCGGCACTTGCCCACGGCGCCAACGCGGTGTTCTATCCCGATCACGTCGTGTTTCTGGGTGTCGGCGTTGCAACCGGGATGGCCGGTGGAGCGCCGCTGGTCGCGCTGGCGGGAAAAGGTACTGTAATCCGCAAAGATGCGAAGGCTGCGGTTGAGCCCATGGGCCGCTGCCTTGCCGATGTCATGCGCCGTGTGGGCCATAGCGATATCTTGGTCGGCTTGCAGGCAGAAGATATAGACCGATTGGTGAATTGGGATGCAGAGAAATACCGGCAAGGCCTGCCGAGGTGACTTTGCATGGAAATTGGAACTGACCGATTCTATATTGATTTAGGTGAATTGCCGTTCCCATCCATCATGGGGGCAACGGCGAACAGTTTCCCCTTCGCCGCTGGCATGTGCGCGGCGGTGTTCATGCCGCAAGGTTTAGCGCGGGGTTGTGGGGAAGCTCAATTGGAAAAGACGGGTATTCGCGTGACGCCTTATACAGTTGAGGTTCGCTTTTGCCCGAACCTGAGACTTATGAAGAGCACCGTCACAGCCGCAAGGACCATCAATGTACTTGCCGCATTGACCTCCGGCGTCACGCCGAGACGCATCTGGCTGTAGAGACGCATTGGCAATGTTGTTGCTCCGGGCCCGGTGACAAGGCTGGAAATGATCAGATCATCAAACGACAACACAAAGGCGAGCGCCCAACCCGACATTATACCTGGCAGAATGAGCGGAAACGTAATCTTCCAGAACGTTTGCACGCCGCTGGCACCAAGATCCGCCGAAGCTTCTTCAAGGGTTGTATCGAAGCCGCTGAGCCGCGCCTGAACCGTCGTGGCGACGAAACAGAGGCCAAATGTTGTATGCGCTAGAAACAGGGTGAAGAAGCCGCGCGGCAGGTCAATGGCAACGAACAGCAAGAGGAACGCGAGGCCGATCACCATTTCCGGAATGATGATGGGCGCCAGTACCAGAAACCCAAACAGGCCCTTGCCGTGAAAGCCTCTCACACGCACGATGGTAAGTGCAGCCAACACGCCCAGTACGGTCGCTGCTGTGGCAGAGAGAACTGCGAGTTTGAATGAGAGCAACACGCTTTGCAGAAGCTGTGTGTTCTGGAAGAGTATTCCGTACCATTTCAGGGAGAAGCCCGCCCATACGGTTACGAGGCGGCTGTCATTGAAGCTGAAGGCCACCACAAGGATTATGGGCAAGTAGATGAAGCTGAGGCCAGCAATGACCGAGGCAAGATTGAAAGCCGTGGGAGTCCGACCAGCCGATGACCCAACACTACCCTGCCTAACATCAGCGCCTTTCTGCGCCTTCTGCAGGGCAGCAATTGGTAACAACAAGAGCAGCAGCATGCCAATCGCGATGGCCGAAGCGAGCGGCCAGTCCTGATTGTTGAAGAACTCCGTCCACAATGTTTTGCCGATCAAAGCTGTGTCATTGCCACCCAACAGATCAGGAATGACGAACTCTCCCACCATCGGGATGAAGGCGAGAAGACATCCGGCGTAGATGCCGGGCAGCGAGAGTGGCAGGGTGATCGAAATGAACGTCCGCAAGGTAGAAGCGCCGAGGTCGCGCGAAGCTTCGAGCAGCGTTTCATCCAGCTTGTCCAACACCGTGAACAGCGGAAGGATCATGAACGGCAGATAGGAATAGACGATGCCGATGATTACCGCACTCTTGGTATTCAGAAGTGCCAGTGTGCCTGCATCGAGACCAACACCCTGCCCCAGCATATCAAGAAATCCATTTGGCTTGAGGATTGCCATCCAAGCATAAACGCGAATGAGAAAACTTATCCAGAATGGCAAGACCACGAGAGCAAGTAGCAAGTTGCGCCATTTCTGCGGCGCGTGCGTCAGGCCGTAGGCCATGGGATAAGCGATCAGGAGCGTGATCGCCGTGGCAATCACCGCTGTTTCGAGTGACAGAAGATAAGAGCGGAAATAGAAGCTGTCGGTCAGAAGCGTTGTGTAGTTTTCAAAATCGAGCCCTGACAGGAATGACCAAAAGCCATTGATGCCTTGCGTCGGGTCAAGCTGGGGCAAGTAAGGTGGCCTCGCCCTCGCCCGATCAGAGAGGCTGATCTTGAGAATGAGCAGAAACGGAACAACAAAGAACCCGATGAGCCAAAGATAGGGGACGACGGCTACCCGCCTGCTTGCGCCGCCGTCCTGTGACATGATCTCAGATGGTCCTATTCAATGCCCTTGGCCCGATTCCAGGCGCGCTGCCACATCTTGTCAGACTTTTCGTCCTTCACCTTCGGCAAATGGAATTTCTTCTGTGCCTCAGGTGACGGATAATAGTTGGGATTGCCTCTGATCTTCTCGTCCACCAAGGCAAGCGCCGCCTTGTTTGCAGTTGCAAAACCAGTTTCATTCGCAGCAGCGGCAGCAATCTCAGGCTTCATCATGAAGTTGATGAAGGCGTGGGCTCCTTCCCGGTTTGGCGCGTCTGCTGGAACTGCCAATGTATCAAACCACACCAGATTGCCTTCCTTCGGCAAGCGATAGGAAATCACGAAATTGTTGCCAGCTTCTTTGGCACGATTGGTAGCGACTTGCATGTCGCCGGAATAACCCATCGCCACACAGAGATCACCTGCGGCCAAGCCCGCGATGTAGTTTGAGCCATGAAACTGGCGGATGAAGGGACGAGCCTTGCTGACGAGTTCAACGGCTTTTTCCAGAACCGCAGGGTCATCTGTATCCGGGTCAAGACCGAGATAAATCAGCGCACTGCCAAGGACTTGCTCAGCATCATCCAGTACCGAAATACCGCAATCCTTGAATTTGGCTGCCATTTCTGGGTCGAACACCATTTTCCATGAATCGATGGGGGCATTGGCCATGATGGCTTTGATCTTCTCCTCGTTGTGGCCAACACCCGTCGTACCCCACATCCAGGGTACAGCATGAAAACCACCAGCATCGGCTTCGGCGACTTTGGCCATGAGCTCAGGATCAAGATTGCCGATGTTTGGCAGCAGCGCCTTGTCGAGTTCACCCCAGGCCTTCAACGGAATCTGACGGGCCAGATGGGGGGAGAGATTGGGCGTCACGACATCATAACCGGAATTGCCGGCCAGTATCTTGGTTTCAACGGTGTCATTCGAGTCGAACACATCGTAGGTCACAGTATTGTTGGTTTCGGTTTCAAACGCCTTAATGGAAGCGGCGCCGAAGTAGGCTTCCCAGGAAAACAGCCGGACTTCGCCTGCAATGGTAGCAGTCGTCATTGCGGCCAGAATAGCCGCCCCGGAAACAAGTAATATGATCTTCATGATGCGTCTCCTTGTTGTTTTTCTAAGTGATAGGCATAAGCCGTGCGGGTGTTGGTTTGGAAATCTCGCCATAAAGATCATGGCGACGGTCGCGGAACACACCCCAACTGCGCCGCAAGCTGGCGATCGTTTGCATGTCAAGACTTGCAGTGATGACACCTTCAGTCACCCGGTCGGCTTCAGCAAGTTTGGCACCCGTATGATCCGCAATGAAAGATGATCCATAGAACACCATGGAACCGCTCTTGCCCGTCTCAATCCCGACACGGTTGGAAGCAATCACTGGCGTAATGTTAGCACCCGCATGACCCTGCATGACGCGCTGCCAATGATCGCGCGAATCCCACGCAGGATCTGACGGCTCGGAGCCTATTGCAGTTGGATAAATCAGAATTTCTGCACCTTTGAGCACCATGCAGCGAGCGGCCTCCGGGAACCATTGGTCCCAGCAGATGCCAGCACCGACTTTTCCAACAGCCGTGTCATGAACCATGAAGCCCGTGTCACCATTGGCAAAGTAAAACTTCTCGCTATAGCCCGGTGCATCAGGGATATGGCTTTTGCGGTAAAGCCCCAGCACCCTGCCATCAGCATCGACCATGGCAAGAGAGTTGAAGCGCCGGTTGCCATCCTCTTCAAAAAATGAAACCGGCAAAACCACACCAAGTTCTTTGGCCAAGTTGGATAATCGCGCAACAGCGCTGTGCCCCGTGAAGGGCCTGGCGCGCTTATTGTTAGTTTCATCAATGTCGATGCAGAAATAGGGGCCTTCAAAGAGTTCCTGAAGCACAACCAACTTGGCACCACGACGCGCAGCTTCCCGGACATGGAGTTCAATTTTGTCGAGATTCGCATTGATATCATCGCTGCAGGCGATCTGCACTGCTCCAACCACGAGATGAGTCATGTTCAATTCCTCACATTCTTGACACAGGTTGTTCTTGCGTAATGCAATGGATGGCACCACCCCCGGCCGCAATTGCATTGACCTGCACCATCACGACTTTCCGGTCAGGATAGGCTGCCTGGATTGTGGCAAGCGCCTTGGCATCACTCGGAATACCGTAGCCAGGAACGATGACGCCACCATTGGCGATGTAAAAGTTGATGTAGGAGCGGCAGAAGATGTTGCTGGTGATCGTCGCATCAACAGCCTCTTCAAGCGCCAAAACAGTGAAGGTGCGGCCCCTTGCATCTGTCTGACTTTGCAAACAGGAAAGGTTTTCCTTCAATATCCGATGGTGCGGATCAGACGGGTTCGGATTGCTTTCAAACAAAACCACACCCGGCTTCACGAAGGCACACATGCCATCAATATGGCCGTCGGTTTCCTTGTCCATCGGGTCGCCCGGAAGCCACACCACTTTTTCAACACCCAGCATTGCTTTAAGCTCGGACTCGGCGAGCGCTCTGTTGACACCGGGATTCCGATTGGGATTGAGGATGCTGGTTTCGGTGATGATCAATGTGCCTTCGCCATCCAAGGCGAACGACCCACCCTCTGTTGTGAGCCACGAGTGGCGAATTGCAGCATTTTCGCGCTGGAGGATACGACCTGCCAGTTTGTCATCGTCATCCCATGGGGCATGCTTTCCGCCCCAGGCATTGAAGTGCCAGTTCACCCCTGCAAGTTCACCATTTGGACTGACAACAAACGAAGGACCACAATCACGCGTCCAGAAATCATCAATGGGCATTGCCACGACATCTGCAAGATTGCCCAGCTGCGCTCTCGCAGTCCCCGAATGGTCCGGATGAGCGACTACTGTGACAGGCTCAAACTGCGAAATAGCCGCAACGATTTCGAGATATTCTCTCTGCATGGGCGCGAGGCGTTCTTCGTATAGATCATCTCGGTGCGGCCAGATCATCCAGGTTCGCGCGTGTTTTTCGAACTCAGCAGGTTTCCTAAACGTTGGTAAAGCCTGAAGGCCATTCATATTTCCATCCTTAGCCAGATTGTTTTTGACCGCGCTCAACATGCTCATCCTACTTTCAATCCGTCCAAGAATGCCGCATTCGGACGTCCCGTTGCAAATGAGAAGCACAACCGCTATTCATGAATGGCATTCATATGAGACGCTTTCGCAACATCCCGCCTTTGCAATACCTTCTGGGCTTTGAGGCCGCCGCACGGCTCGAAAGCTTCAGCAAGGCAGCGGAGGAGCTTGGCCTTTCGCAGTCCGCCGTCAGCCATGAGATGCGGCTCCTTGAGGAGAGAGTAGGCCAACCCCTGTTCATCCGGCAGGGTCGATCCATTCGCCTGACTGATGCCGGGCGCGATTATCAGCGCAGCGTGGCGCGATCACTCGAGCAACTGGAAGCAGGCTATCGGCGGCTTGAGCCTTTCCGCAAACCAGGAAGTGTTGTGATTTATTGCCCACATGACTTTGCGGCTCGTTGGTTGCTGCCTCGTCTCCGTGATCTAAAGGAGGCCGTTCCTCTCTGCGACCCGTGGATCGATACATCCGGCGCTGAAGTGGATTTCGAAGAGATGGAAGTGAGCATTGCCATCATACGATCACGAGAGATCAGACCTGACCTGATTACACAAGCCTTGTTTGCGGATTCCTTGGTCGCAGTTGCTTCACCCACTCTTGTCAAACGCCAAATCCGCAACGCCGCGGACCTTTTAAAATTCCCACTTATCCACGACGAACGGCCGGAAGGATGGAATGATTGGTTCGAAAGTGCAGGGGTGGAAGTCGGCGAAACTGCGGCAGGCCTGGATTTCAGCGACAGCGACTTGGCCCTTCAAGCTGCCCTGCAAGTGCAGGGAATTTCACTGGCAAGTGCGCCACTGGTGCAGGAATTGCTGGCAGAAAGAAAATTGGTTCAAGTCTCTGCTCACGCCCTGCTGACAGGCCGCAGGTGGTCTGCCGTATCAACTGCCAAGGAGCTATCCGAACCGATTACCAAGCACGCTTGGGACTGGCTCACGACAATGTCTGACGGAAACAACCTGTAATTCTGTTTCGATAGCAGACGCCATGTTGCTGAGATGTGCCCAACTATTCTCTTAACACACCTTCCCTTCCCTTCCCTGTCCCTCGCAACTCCCGCCGTTACGACACGGCTCTGTGGGGCACCCCAGCGCCCGCACGCTGCATGTCGCCCCCGCCCCCCCGGCAAGGCACACCCCATCGAATGCGTTGACACGCGGCACGCACGCCAGCGCGCC
>JANMHO010000103.1:0-2306 GCA_031375195.1 Rhodobiaceae bacterium | reverse complement strand
GAGGCCTTCGAGCGGCCTTATAGGCGATGGCATTTCAGGATACAACCTAATCCTCAAATCCCTTGCATTGTCACGGCTTTGATGGCTATCAACCCTCACTGGCAACTGATTTGGATAGTGGCACATGACTGATTTCGCGATAGCGCGGCGCAATATGGTTGAGTCCCAGGTGCGCCCCAATGGCATCACCGATCACCGGATCATCGACGCCATGGCCGCCGTCGCGCGCGAGGATTTTGTGCCGGACGGGCGCAAGGCCATCGCCTATCTGGACGAAGATATTTTGATCAAGTCCGGCGTTGCAGGTGAGGCGCGTTACCTTATGGAGCCTATGGCCTTTGCCCGCATAGCCCACCTTGCCTCAATCAAGCCAACCGACCGGGTTCTGGTCGTGGGAGCGGGAACCGGATATGGCGCGAAGATAGTCTCGATGCTTGCCAGCTCCGTGGTGGCACTGGAATCGGATGCGGAATTGACGGCTTTCATGAAAGCTGTGCTGTCCGCTAGCGGAAATATCAAGGTTGTGGAAGGAAAGCTTGCAGCGGGTTGCGTGACCGACGGCCCCTATGATGTTATCTTGGTTGAGGGCAGAATTGACGCGGTTCCAGACAGCTTGTTCAACCAGCTGGGGGCCGAAGGTCGAATTGTTGCGGCCATTGGTGCCGCAGATGTCTCCAAGGTCCATATTCTGACCGTAAATGACGGGAATCGCTCATCAAGGCCTGCCTTTGACGCATCAATCTCGCCTTTGCCGGGGTTTGAACTGGCTAAAGCGCCGTTCGTTTTTTAAGCCGCGTTGTATTTTGGTTACAGCGATTTAAGGCTGAATTTCCTATAGATTAATACGTGTTAACAGGTCCGAATCACATCGGACGCTTACATTTGATTTGCAGTCAGTGAGTTTTGTGATGTTCGGTTGGGCGAGAGGGTTGAGGGTTTTGAGAACATGGTTCGGGGAGACGGGGGGCTTGAGGCGCCTGAAGCAGGTTATGCTTGCTTCGGCAGCGCTTGTTATTCTGCTGAATGGTGCGCCCCAAGCGTCCGCTGAAACGCTGGCCAAGGCAATTGCTTCTGCTTATTCAGACAATCCAACTTTGAACGCGGAGCGGGCGCGGCAACGGGGAACCGATGAACAAGTGCCTCAGGCACTTTCCGGCTGGCGCCCAACGATTACTGCTGAAGGTTCTCTCGGCCGTCAATGGTCAGATACTGATACCACACCAAGATCTTCCACCACACCGACAGATGCGACAATTGTCCTGTCGCAGCCGATATTCAGGGGTTTCAAAACCATCAATGGCACCAAGGCTGCTGAAGCGAATGTTGACGCGGGGCGGCAATCGCTGCTGGCCGTTGAGCAGGACATTATTTTTCAGGTCATCCAAGCCTATATGAATGTCATCCGGGACCGCAAGATTGTTACCCTTCGGCAGAAAAACCTGGCGGTGCTGAATCAGCAGCTAAAGGCCGCCAACGACCGTTTTGCCGTGGGTGAAATTACCAAGACCGATGTTGCGCAGTCCACTGCGCGCGTGGCGCAGGCGCAGGCTGGTGTCGCGTCAGCAAATGCCAATCTCGCGATCAGTGTTGCAAGCTACGAGAAAACTGTGGGTTACAAACCCGGCAAGCTGGTTTTTCCCAAATCAGCCAGGCTGCCGAAAAGCTTGGCTGCGGCCCAGTCGCTGGCCCAGGAGATAAACCCGAATATCTTATCTGCCGCCTTTGTCGCGGATGCATCGGACTATAATGTTGAAGTGACGAGGGGTGATTTGTTGCCTGAGATCAGCCTGCGCGCCTCGGCTGAGGTTGCCGAAGACCTTGATCGCTCCCGGGGTTCGTCCGAAAATGCAAGGGTCGAAGGAATTCTCACCATACCGCTTTATCAGGCGGGGCGTGTCTACTCATCTGTCAGGCAAGCAAAACATGTTGCCAGCCAGCGGAAACTGGAAGTCATCCGGTCGTCCCGGTCTGTCCGTGAAGCCGTCTCAAATGCCTGGAATAATCTGATTTCTGCGCGGCAAACGATTGCAGCAGCGCGTTCGCAGGTTTCAGCCAGCGAATTGGCGCTTGAAGGTGTCAGGCAGGAGTATCTGGTGGGCTCGCGCACCACACTTGATGTTCTGGATGCGGAGAGCGAAGTTGTTGCAGCCCGGATCACGGCTGTTCAGGCCGAGCGCGACCAGATTGTCGCAAGTTACCAAATTTTGGGTTCGATCGGCCAGCTAACGGCGCGGGATCTCAAGCTGCCTGTCGACTATTATGATGCCGAGGAGAACTACCTCAATGTTCGCGGCAAATGGTTTGGC
>JANMHO010000090.1:0-1904 GCA_031375195.1 Rhodobiaceae bacterium | reverse complement strand
ATGCCGTTCTTGCGCTCGATGGCACCGAGAAGTGGCGGGCCAGAAGATTTTGTTGTCAGATTGACGTCTGCGCCCCGCGCGATCAACAGTTTGGCGGCATCCTCATGGCCACGGCGGGCAGCATACCAGAGTGGTGTCGCCCAGCCGTCACTCTCGTTGACATCGGCACCCGCCTCAAGTGCTGCCGTGAGCGCGGGAACATCTCCGTTCTTGGCCGCATCATGAATGGGCGCGGCAAGCGACATAGACGGTGCGAGATACATCATCAGGATAAGGAGCACAAATAGGCGCATGGGACATCTCACTGACAAGTCAAAGAGGGAGGCACGGCACTTCTTAATTGGACTTAAACAACATCCACCGGTTGACCGGTTTGTTAAGGCCCAGATTGGCGCAAATTGCGGTTTTCGGCAAGATCGGACGTCAGCGATGGGGAAGCCATACGCCAAATCCTTGACTTCCGCTCCGGGTCAAAAACGGAACTTCAAATTGAGACTCTACCGAAATATTGTAAGCACGACAGCAAGATTTCCTCCATGCTCAGGAGCATGGGTTCCGCCTCACCCCCACGCATTAGAACGGAACGACTTTTGATTGACCCAGAATCCCCCTCCCCCTTGTGGGGAGGGTTGGGGTGGGGGTCGGGCAGGGGCAAATATAATGGCTCAAACAACATGCGGCGGGCTTGGAACGACCCCCACCCTTGATCCCTCCCCACAAGGGGGAGGGAGAAATTTTGGTGATTCCATTTAGCGTTTTCGCACTCTAAACCAACGCCGTCAATTCACGCAGCGACTCAATCTTGGCTGAAACCTTCCCCGGAATCCGGTCGTCCTGCCCGCCGCTGCGGGCCAGCCTGACAACTTGAAACCCGAATTGCGCCGCCGCCTGCGCGTCCCAGCTGTTGGCTGAAACAAAACAAATGGAAGGCGCATCCTGGATTTGCATTCTCTGCATGGCGTGGCGGTAAACCCGGCGGCTTGGCTTGTAGATGCCAACATCCTCAACTGACAAAACCATATCAATGGCCTTGTCCAGTCCAGCCGCCCGCACCGCGCTGTCCAGCATGGAAGGACTGCCATTTGAGAGAATAGCCGTGCGCTTGCTGCGGGCCTTCAAGGCAGTCAATGCATCAAGAACATCGGGATAGGCGTCAAGCTTCAGATACAAGATCATCAACTCGTCGCGCAGGCCCGACTCATTTATCCCAAGAGCCTCCAGCGCAAAATCCAAGGCATCGCCGGTCACATGCCAGAAATCCGCATGGGTTCCCATCAGGCTGCGAAGCCAGGTATATTCCAATTGCTTCTGCCGCCAGAGCCTCGACAGGTCGGCGGCTTTGTCGCCCAACTCCGCCGCCAGCCTTGAAACTGGCGACCCCACGTCAAACAACGTGCCATAGGCATCAAACACGCAGGCCCGCACACCTTCAAGTTTTGCCACAGCCACTTCTCCAGTTCGTGTTTTGCCCCTATACCTCTTTATAGCAAATAGGAGACCCATATGCCACACGACGGACACGATCATGAACATGGGAATTCGGAGCTTTCACCCATAGCCTTGCGCGTCAAGGCCCTTGAATCACTGCTGGTGGAAAAGGGCTACGTCGACCCGGCAGCGCTCGACGTTTTGATCGATACCTATGAAACCAAAATTGGCCCCCGCAATGGCGCGAAAGTCGTGGCCAAAGCCTGGACTGATCCGGCATTTGCGGACTGGCTCAAAAAAGACGCAACTGCCGCGATTGAAAGCGTGGGTTATTCGGGCCGCCAGGGCGAACACATGGTGGCCGTGTTCAACACGCCTGAAATTCACAACATGGTGGTTTGCACCCTGTGCTCCTGCTACCCGTGGCCCGTGCTTGGCCTGCCGCCCGTCTGGTATAAATCCCCGCCCTATCGCTC
>JANMHO010000424.1:0-1675 GCA_031375195.1 Rhodobiaceae bacterium | reverse complement strand
GCCACTGATTTGGTTGCGGTAAGCTGGAGCGAGTCCACCACGCGGAGAATTTCATTGAAATTGCGGCCGGTGCTCATGGGATAGGTGAGGATCAGCTTGATCTTCTTGTCAGGCCCGATGACCAAGACATTGCGCACCGTGGCATTGTCGGCGGCAGTGCGGCCTTTGGCATCACCGGAGGCATTGGGATGGATCATGCCGTAGAGCTTGGCGACAGTCATATTGCTGTCGCCAATCATTGGGTAGTTCACCTGCGCGCCGGTCACATCCTTGATGTCCTGCTTCCAGCGCTGGTGGTCCTCGACGGAATCCACGGAAATGCCGATCAGCTTGACGCCGCGCTTGTCAAACTCATGCTTCAGCTTGGCCATGGAGCCAAGCTCCGTGGTGCACACGGGCGTGAAATCCTTGGGGTGGGACACAAAAACGGCCCAGGAACCCTCGATATACTCGTGAAATTTCAGCTTGCCTTCTGTGGTTTCGGCTTCAAAATCCGGGGCGATATCGCCAAGTTGCAGTGACATAGGACACCTCTCCAATTATTGCTCGTTCTATATAGGCTATCTGTTGTTCGGAATAAAGAACAATTTGTTTGCATTGATTCGCAAACCAGCTTTGTGGGAATCGCGGCTCTGGGGGTACATGGGGATCAAATGGAGGTTCAGCCGATGCGCTATCTATTGTCTATCCCATTTCTCGCGGTGATCGTCGTCGCCTTCAATATCCTGGGTTTGGCCGGTCTGATGATGGATGCGGAGTCGCTCTATTTTGATGCGGTGCTGCCATCGGGAGCCGAGTTCTATCTGAAGGTTGGAGATTTGTTTATCGTGGCTGGCCTCATTGCCTTGTTCCTTGAAATTCTCAAGGCGGCGAGACTAGGGGCAGGGACCATCGTGGATCACATGCTGTCCACTGCCACATTCATCGTGGCGCTTGTTGAATTCCTGCTGGTGCCATTTTGTGGAACTGCGACGTTTTTCTTTCTCATGATCATGGCATTGATAGATGTGGTGGCAGGCTTTTCGGTTTCCATTCTTTCGGCGCGGCGCGACTACTCCGTGAGCCACAATGACGGCGGCGGACTTTGAGTTTTGATCTTGAACTGGCGACGGCGGTTGGTCTCTCGCGCGACGAAATCACGGTTTTTCGCAAACTGAAGTCGCCGGAAAAAATTCAAGATTTTTTGACGGCCATGCCGATCAATTTCGAACCGGATGGCGATACCTGTTTTTCCGCGCGGATGGCGCTGCGGGAAAACCGCTGCCATTGCATCGAGGCCGCGTTCATAGCCGCGTGTGCACTGATGCTGCATGGCGAACGCGCTCTGCTGATGGATTTCCAGGCCACAGGTGACGACGATCATGTGCTGGCATTGTTCAAGCGCGGCAAGCACTGGGGCGCTATTTCCAAGAGCAATTCCATCTGGCTGCGTTGGCGCGACCCGGTCTATGCGTCCCCACGGGAACTCGCCATGAGCTATTTCCATGAATATGTGAACGGCAGCAAAAAGACGTTGCGACGGGTTTCGAAACCGTTCGACATCGGAAAATATGACCCGGACTATTGGGTGACTTCGGAGCAAAGCTGCTGGTCCATGGCGCTCGAAATTGATGCGGCTCCTCACATAGAATTGATTTCAGCAACCCAAGCACGGATGGTTAGGTTGCGAGACGAA
>JANMHO010000330.1:0-9342 GCA_031375195.1 Rhodobiaceae bacterium | reverse complement strand
GGTGAGCCTTGCCGTGCAGGGCGGTTATTTCGTCAGGATTGGCATTGCCGCAATGAGGGCACCACGGGCCATTGGGCCAGCGCTGCAACTCAAACCATTTGCGGGCTTCTGAGGCGTCTTGAAAGCGTTTATCTGTAAGGTTCATGGCTCTATTCCTGTCTATGTATTAGACATATAAGCCTTTAATCTGCTTTGTCAACCATATAATTCTGCGCCAACCCCTTGACAGATTATTCCTATTGACTCAAATGTTCCTGTTATGTTCTTTTTGCTGGATGAGGAAACACCATGGACTGGGACTTGGCCATCAAACGCAACAGTGAAGCGCTCGTGGGGATAGTTGCGGCCCTTTTCGCCATGCTGGGGATTGCGGGCTCAGACATGGCGGCGCGGATTCCGCAGCCTCTCCACCGCGCCGTGCTGCGGGTGCTGCGGCCCGCCGAATCCGCTATGCGCCGTCTCATTGTCATCGCGGCGCGCGGCCTTGTGGTGAAGGCAGCACCTTCGCGTCCGATACCGGCGGGTCCCATCGGGAAGGGCGGCGGACACTCACGTCCCTCCTTCCAGCTCTTTGATCCGCGGAAAAACTTCGCAGGCTCGCGCCGCCGAGCATTCGCGCGGATTGCCCCGCGCATCCATTTCTTCGGGCCCGATCCCCGGGTGGCGGCCCTGTGGTCCACGCCCCAGCCCGTGGCCGTGCCCGCGCCGCCGCCCGATGGACTTGTCAACGCCGAACGCCTCAGCCGCAGGCTCCAGGCCCTCACGCTGGCGCTTGATGATCTGCCGCGCCAGGCCCGGCGTCTCGCCCGCTGGCGGGTGAGGCGGGAGAACGCAAAAGCTCCGAAGTTCAAATCGCCGCTCCGGCCGGGTCCTCCGCCCGGCTACCGCCGGAAGCCGATTCATGAAGTCGATGAGGTCCTCATCGAATGCCATGGCCTCGCCTGGGACGCGATGCGGCCCGATACGTCCTGAAGTGCCGCCCACGCATAAGGAGAAACCATCCGTCTACGGACTAATATGGTTCAAGGGCGGAGCTTTGTCCGGCGCTCATTGAAACGTCAATCCGACCGCAATCCCGCGGCGGAGATTGGTTTTGTGCTCACGGATCATAAAGCGCATGCAAGCGCTGGCTGGCGGCGCGGGCGAAGGCGAGGGTGAGCGCCTTTCGCCTTGATGGATGGAGCGCCACGGTCGCTGGCTCGCGCAGGATTTCGGCGCCCCAATTGTCCGCCACGATGAGCCCAGCCTGAAACGGAATGATTTCAGGATCGAGTGATTGGGGAATGGCGAAGAAAAACCTGTCGCAGAAATTCTGGTATTCCGGCCATTTCTGGTCCACGCGGAAATCCTCGATGGAGGACTTGATTTCAACAATCCAGATCGCGCCATCGCCGCCCAGGGCGATAACGTCCGCCCTTCGCCCTGTCGCCAGCGTGAACTCATTCAAAACCGTGAAGCCGTGGGCGCGCATCAGACGGCCAACGCCGCGCTGGACGGCGAGCGCCATTCCGGATTGCCGACCATCAATTGGCAGCTCAATACTCATAACCAACCATTCCTTTGCTTAGGTTTTAAGCCAGGTCTATGGTTGGTCAAGACCACAGGGAGAGGCTCGGCCCATGCCGCAATTCCGCATTGAAAAAGACTCGCTTGGCGAAATGAAAATTCCGCTGGAGGCCGACTATGGCATTCACACGGCGCGCGCCGTCGAAAATTTTCCGATCACTGGCGTGCTGCTCAACCACTATCCGGAACTGGTGCAATCGCTGGCCATGGCCAAGAAAGCGGCGGCGCTCGCCAATCTGGATCTGGGCGCCATCAGCCCCGGGATTGCCGGGGCCATCGTGGCGGCCTGCGATGAAATCATCGGCGGCAAGGGCCACGAGTTTTTTGTGGTGGACATGCTGCAAGGGGGCGCTGGCACATCAACCAACATGAATGCCAACGAGGTCGTCGCCAACATGGCGCTGGGGCATATGGGGCTCGCCCGCGGCGACTACGCCCACATCAGCCCCACCGACCATGTCAATCTCTCGCAGTCCACCAATGATGTCTATCCCACCGCCGTGCGGCTCACCATCCTGCGGGATTGCCCCTCATTGCTGGAAAGCCAGATCGCCCTGAAAGCCGCATTGCTGCAGAAGGCCGCCGAATTTGACCACATCATCAAGGTGGGGCGCACCCATCTTATGGATGCTGTGCCCATGCGGCTGGGTTCTGAATTCAGGGCCTTCGAGGTGACGTTTGGCGAAGACATTGACCGCCTGCGGGAATTCGCCAATCTGCTGCGCGAAGTGAACCTGGGCGGCACGGCCATTGGAACCGGCATCAACACGCCGGAGCATTACCCCGCCACGGTGATCGCGCATCTGTCGAAAGTTTCGGGAATTGAGCTTGTGACCGCTGGCGATCTCATCGAGGCCACATCGGATATGGGGGCTTTCGTCACATTTTCCGGCGTATTGAAACGCATTGCCGTGAAGCTCTCGAAAATCTGCAATGATTTGCGATTATTGAACAGCGGTCCCCGGGCGGGGTTTGGCGAAATCCGCTTGCCCGCCGTTCAAGCCGGCTCCTCCATCATGCCGGGCAAGGTCAACCCGGTGGTGCCGGAAGTGGTCAACCAGATCGCCTACCAAGTGATCGGAAATGACTTGACGGTGACGCTGGCGGCGGAAGCGGGGCAATTGCAATTGAACGCGATGGAACCGGTCATTGTGTTCAACATTCTGCAATCCATGCGCATGCTGATGCGCGGCATGGTGGTGCTGCGGGAAAAATGTGTGCTTGGCATTGAGGCGGATGAAGAGCGCTGCAGGGAATTGCTCGATGGGTCTTTGGTGACAGTGACAGCGCTCAACCCTTACATTGGCTATGACCAGGCGGCGCGGATTGCCAAGATCGCCATGAAAACCCGGCGCACCATCCGCGACGTGGCGTTGAGCGAGGGACTGATGACTGAAGCGCAACTGGTTGAGGCATTTTCGACCGACAACCTTCTCGGCATGCGGACATAAAATCCGGGGTGGTACAGCTGGGGGGTCTCGAACCTCCGACCTCCGGATCCACAATCCGGCGCTCTAACCAACTGAGCTACAGCTGCATCTTCATGCGTGGGCCGCAAACTAGCCGCGCGGGCAGGCAATTACAAGTCAACAAAAAGGCCCGCGACAAAGGCGGGCCTGACAACTTGTTGATGCGCCGAATTAAGCGGCGAAGGACTTGCTGAAGCCCTCGAATGACTTCTTGATGCTGTCCTGCAATGGCTTTGCGGCCTCGCTTGACAGACGCACGGCGATTTCGCTGAGTTCGGTTGCTTGCGACTTCATAACCTCGGTCTGGTCCTTCAAAAACGACTGCTGAAGGGAAATCGCCTCGTTGAATTCTTTCACCGAAAACAGGCTGCGGCTGAAAGCAAAAGCCTGTTCCATGTTCTTCTGGGTGAACTCCACGGCCTTCTTCTGGAAATCCACAACGCCGGAACTATAGGCTGAGGTCACGGCTTCCAGAACCTGGGCGTTGTCATGGGCAACATGGGTTGCATTTTCAAAGGCTTTCTGGGCCTGGTCAACGGACTTCTGGGCAAAATCCCGGGCTTCAACCTGCAGGTCTGCGGCGGTGTCGAGTTTCGATTTCTTGTTGCTCATGGTCAGTCTCCAAATGGGGTGCGGCGGGTAATGGTTCGTTGGGGAGGATATAGAACAAGCTATTGTGCGTTGCAACATAAATCTTGCATTGCAATATAAAATTGTTCCCGTTCAGTTTGGTTAACCAAAGGTGGACGAGGTGTAACAAAATTGGTTAAGTTCGTTGTAATGAAATCTGGTGATTTGTTTGGGGGTCGGTTGGCCGAGAGTTCAGCCGCTGGATATTGAGTAAAGCAAATAGCCCGAGTTTTGATGAATTGCGCTCATTAGCTGAGGTTGTTTGGCTGTGGGACAGCGCGCGCGGCCGGATTGTTTGGGCCAATTCCGCCGGGGTTGCGTATTTTGAATGTGAATCCCTGTTCGACCTGATTGACCGGCCGTTTGACTTGAGCGAACCCGGTGTGGAACGGATCAAGGAAATATCCCAAAGCCTGCAGGCGGGCCAAATGGAAACGGTGGAACTGCAGTTTCCCTCCGTCGGCCGCAGCAGCCCCATTTCGTGCAATTGCATGGTTCACACACTGGCTGACGGACGCGATGGCGTTCTGGTTGTCGGCGTCCGGCAGGCGCCAGCAGCGCCAAAAATTTCGCTGGAAAAACTGGACCAAGCCTTTGAGCTTTTGCCGCAAGCCGCGGCCTTCATGGGGCAAAATGGCTCCCTGCACCGTTTCAATACTGCGGCAGTTGTGTTGTTCAATCCTCAAACGTGCATAAATCTGCGTGTCCTGGTTGGCAGTGCCACACTGGGTGATGATCTGCTGTCCAGGCTTTCACTGTCCGGGACAGTGAGCGATATCCGGCGCATTGAAACAAAAATCGGCCAACGCGAAATGCGGCTTACACTGCGAAGGCTGGGACTTGCGGCAGATGACAGCGCCTATGCCATGGCGCTGCTTGATGACATAACAGAGCGGCGCGCCCTTGAGCGGCGCTATTCGGCGACTTCCGTGGAAGCGGAGCCCCCACCGCGCAAGGCCTTGGATGAGCGGGACGCGTTTCATCACCTGGGCACGATTCTTGGCGCTTCCGCTTCTGGTCAAGTTGTGGCGCCAAGGCGCAAGCCGGTTGCAATTCCGGTTGTGATTACCAGTGCAATCGAAAAAATCGCAGACGCTGTTGTGATCACCCAGGGGCAGCAGTTGCTCTATGCAAATGGCAAGGCACTTGGGCTGTTGGGATTTGCGACCCTTGAGGAACTGATCAATTATGAGCAGATTTGGGCGCTGTTTGCCCAGCTTGAACAATCGCTTCCCCCGACCGCATTAAGATTAAAGAACGGCAAGGACATTAATATAATCGCGCCAATGACAACAGTGGCGTGGCAAGGCGGACCGGCGCGGCAATTCACCTTGCAGGTGATTGCGGCGCCATCTCCGGCAAGCAAGACGATTGAAAAACTTTTGGCCGCGCCAACGGTTGATATTCAGGAACCTGAGGTTCTGCCACGGTTTGAGGATATTCGCTCAGCCAGGCCGACAGCACGTGATGCCGCGTCCTTCGCCAATGATGAACTGCGCGCCATTCTTGATACGGCGACAGACGGCATCATCACGCTGGATGAACAGGGCAATATCCATACGTTCAGCGCCGGCGCCGAGGCCATATTTGGCTACCGCATTGCGGAAGTTGTTGATAAGCCGTTCGGCGATCTGCTGGCCGCCGACAGCCGCAAGGTTTTGCGCGATTATCTCGCCGCCTTACGGGGACCGGGCCTCGCAAGCGTTTTCAACGACGGGCGGGAAGTGAATGCTGTTGTCAAGCAGGGCGGGACGGTTCCGCTGTTTCTCACGATCGGTTCCCTGCAAACCAAGGCTTCCGCCGCCGCTTTTTGCGCCGTGGTGCGCGATATCACCCAATGGAAAACCACCGAGGCGGAACTCCGCGTTGCCAAGGAGGCAGCGGAAGAGACCAGCCGGCAAAAATCCGAATTTCTCGCCCGCATCAGCCATGAGCTGCGCACACCGCTCAACGCCATCATGGGGTTTTCCGAGGTCATGCGGCTTGAGCGCTTTGGCGAAATCAAGAACGACAAATACCGCGGCTATGTGAATGACATTCATGCCAGCGGCGGTTTGCTGCTTTCGCTCATTAACGACCTCCTGGACCTTTCGAAAGTTGAGGCAGGGCAGTTGGAGCTTAACTTCGTGGCGGTAAATTTGAATGACACGGCTGACTATGCAATCCGGATGCTGCAAGAAGCAGCAATGGGGGCCCGGGTTGTCATTCGCAAGGCCATTCCCGCAGACCTTCCGGATGTTGTGGCTGACCAGAGATCAATGCGGCAGATCATGCTGAACGTGCTTTCAAACGCCATCAAGTTCACGGATCCCGGCGGACAGGTTATTGTATCGGGCCTGATGGGCAAATCCGGCGAACTTAAATTCCGGATCAAGGACACCGGCATCGGCATGAATGCCGATCAACTGCGCGATGCGTTGGAGCCGTTCAAGCGCGTTGCAACAGCGGGCCGCGAGGCACCGGGCACCGGCCTCGGATTGCCGCTGACCCGCGCCTTGGCCGAGGCCAACCGGGCGGCCTTCACCATTTCAAGTGAACCACGCAAAGGCACGCTGATCGAACTTACGTTTCCAACGACGCGCGTCCTGGCGGAATAATGGCCCCCCGTGTCGCGGCGCGGAAGTTCAAGACTTCGGGGCCAGAAATTTTACTGATGGTTGCTGCGGGCCTGATCGCTCTTGCGATAGCGCTGCCAATTCTCACAATCCTGTTCCTGTCATTCAGTTCCCAGGAAAATATCTGGCCGCATTTATTGAGCACGGTCCTTCCAGGCTATATTTGGCGAACCCTTGGGCTTTTGGCAGGTGTGGGATTTCTGACCTTTGCGATTGGGACGGCCACCGCCTGGATCGTCACCATGTATGAATTTCCCCTGCGGCGCGTGCTGCAATGGGCCTGCTTCATGCCGCTGGCGATGCCGAGTTACATTGTCTCTTATGTTTACGTGGATTTTTTGAATTACGCCGGGCCGTTGCAGACCTGGTTGCGGGGGGCTGCGGGCTGGGCCGCGCCGACAGATTATTATTTTCCGGAAATCCGCTCGTTGTCCGGCGCCATTTTTGTGCTGTCGATGGTGCTGTACCCTTACGTTTTCATGACGGCGCGGGCTAGCTTTCTGCGCCAGCCCGCCAGCCAGCTGGAAGTTGCCCGCACACTTGGAAAAACATCTTGGAGGGCGTTTATCGCTATTGCGCTGCCTCAGGCGCGCCCCGCAATCGTTGTCGGCGTGAGCCTCGCCCTGATGGAATGCCTCAATGACATTGCGGCCGTGAATTTTTTCGGCGTGCCAACCCTGACCCTGGGGATTTACACGACCTGGCTGGGCCAGGGGAATATTGGCGGGGCGGCCCAGCTGGCGGGTGTGGTGCTCATTTTTGTTTTCGCGCTTTCGTGGGTTGAACGCCAAGCCAGAAACAGGCAGCCAGCGATGCAACATTCACACCGCCAAACGGGTGGCCGCCGGTTGCGGCTTGGAGGATGGCGCGGGATTGGCGCATCGCTGGTCTGCGTCTTGCCAATTTTCTTCGGCTTCATAGCACCGGGGCTTATTTTGCTGCGGTTTGCCGCGCTGCAAATGGCAAGCTGGTTTTCCGCCTCCTATTTCAATGCCGTCTGGCATTCGCTGCTCTTGTCGGCGCTGGCGAGCCTTATCGTGGTTGGCCTGGGGCTCATCCTGGCTTATGGACACCGCGCAAAGGGAGCACATGGAATCAACCAGATCATCCGGCTGGCGAATATTGGCTATGCAATTCCTGGAACCGTCCTGGGAATTGGCGTGCTCATTCCACTTGCTGCTTTCGACATCCGGCTTGACATGATCATGCGTGAAAGCCTTGGCATTTCGACGGGGCTTGTGCTTTCCGGAACGGTTGTCGCCGTGATTTTCGCCTATTCAGTGCGGTTTCTTGCCATCTCATTTGGCTCGCTCGAAAGCGGCCTTGAAAAGGTAACGCCAAATCTGACTGCGGCGGCACGCATATTGGGCCGCACAGCTTTCCGGACAATGATTGAGGTGCATCTGCCGATTTTGCGACCGGCGCTGATTACAGCGGCGTTGCTGGTTTTCGTGGATTGCATGAAGGAATTGCCGGCAACGCTGATCCTGCGGCCATTTGATTTTGACACATTGGCAACGCTGGTGTTCACGCTGACCTCGCTTGACCAACTGGAAGCAAGTGCGGCACCAGCGCTTACCATTGTGGCGGCAGGGCTGATTCCGATTATCCTGCTGGCTAGAAATTTGCGCGATCCCGAGTTGCGGAATGTTCCGGAGCGGTTTGAGCATTTTCAGTCGAGAAATCCGAAATATGCTGGTAGGATCACAGAGTAACTTTGATGTCGCACTTATATGGGTTGATGGAAAATAAATGCCTCAGGTGGGAATATCCGGCATATTTGACGTCGTGAAGCGCGCCAGGAGACTGAAGAAGAATTACCTTCTGACCGGAACCCTGTTGTCGTTGCTTTTCTTTGCCTTAGCCGTATGGGCCTTCACGCACCCGGGCTTTGCCACTTCCCAGTTGCAAGATTATGTAATGCGAAAAACCGGCCGTTCCCTGATTGTGAATGGAGGCGTGAGTCTTCAATATCTCCCACAGCTTTCCGTGCGCCTCAACAATGTGGTGATTTCAAATCCGGATGGCATGGAGGGAAGTTTCGCGCAAGCAGACCTGGTGGAACTTCCCATACAATTGGGCGACCTGTTGCGGCGCCGACTGAGGATACGGGATATCCGCCTCACCAACCCGCAATTCAATCTGCTGGTGGATGGAAAAAACCAGAGCAACTGGATCGCTGTCAAGAGTTCCGGCGGTGGCAAGTCAAATAACGCAATTCTCAATCCTTCGCTGAACGAGGCCCTCAATATGCATGTTGAGGGTGGCACTTTCAGTTTTACTGATGAGCGTCATGCGGTGACATTCGCCATCGGGAACGCGACGGCAGATGTGGTGGTGACGGAAGAGGCTGAGCTCAGCATATCGGGCACCGCCTCCGTCAATTCGGAGTTCAGCCAGATTGAGGCCCACATCAAATCCCTGCAGCGGGCGGCGGCCGATGGTTCACCGGCGGACATCAATGTCCAAGCCTCTGCGATGAGTGTGAATTTCAGCGGAAGATTGGGGACGCGGATTGGGCCAAACCTCGCAGGTTCGCTGGTGGTCAGCGCTTCAAATTTGCGCCGCCTGGCGAAATGGCTTGGAACCGAAATTGGCGGTCACGCAGGCCTGAAAGATTTTATGCTTTCTGGGGCCATGGATTTTTCCGGTAACGCGCTCACGCTCTCCAAGGCCAGCGTTGCTCTTGACGGCATGACCGCGAAGGGAGAGTTGTTTGTTGATTACAGCCGCGAGACAACCCGCCTTTCGGCTTCCCTTGCAACTGATTTGCTGTCGCTTGATCCATATTTCAATTCACGTCGAAACAGCGCTGGTGGGGCTGGTTCGGCGGAGCCAACATGGAAAACTGAAGCCCTGAATTTTGCTGGTCTCAAGGGCGTCAACGGCGCGCTGGCGCTGTCGGCACGGGCCGTGAAGTGGGGGGATATCGAAATTGGCTCGGTTGATGTTTCGAGTGACCTCAGAGACGGTGTATTGGAAACAAAATTCCAGAATGGCTCCCTTTATGGGGGCACGGGCAGTGTCAAGCTGGTCCTTGATGGCTCACAAGAGGTGTCTGC
>JANMHO010000378.1:0-3584 GCA_031375195.1 Rhodobiaceae bacterium | reverse complement strand
CCAGTTGGTGAGCATGCCACCCAGCCAACGCGAGTTCACATAATACTGGGCCGAGCGTTTGGCGCTTTCGGCAATCTGTTCCTGCGCCGTGCGCTTGGTGCCCACAAACAATACGCGGCCACCCTTGGCAACCGCCGCTGACACGGCCAGCAAAGCCTGATGCAGCAGAGGCACGGTCTGCGCCAGATCGATGATGTGGATGCCATTGCGAGAGCCGTAAATATACGACTGCATCTTGGGGTTCCAGCGATGGGTTTGATGTCCGAAATGAACGCCTGCTTCGAGCAATTGGCGCATGGTAAATTCTGGCGCAGCCATAAGTCTTTTCCTTCTCCGGTTGATCCACCGCGGATGACTGTGACCGGATTATTCCGGCACCGGAAGGACTTATGCCTATGAGGAGAACTTGCGTTCCCATGGCAAAAATCCAACACCCGCGTGAGTATTTAACGAGTGGGCCTATACAGGGGGAGGAAGGGATTGGCAAGCGAAACCCTTTGAGCTTGAAATTCGTTAATCCCATTACCAGTTAATAAAAACGCTTCGGACCGGCTAGGCAGGTGTTGGAGGGAAAAGATGTTTGTGAGTTCGCGATTTAGACAGGGGCTCGTTGCAGTAGCGGCCTTGGCCATTGCATTGCTAATGACCATTAACCAGTTGAATGCAAAAGATAATTACAGATCCACGCCACCCGTAAATGAGATGGGCCTGTGGCAGGGACTTTCCATGGGAGCTGGCATCCAGGTTGAAAGCGCGTCTGAATGCCAGACGTTCAAGCCGAATAGCGATTCACACGCCACCTACTCCCTGCGCTGCCAGGCAACGGAAACCCGCGCTGGTGAAGCCAAAAAGAAAAGCCATTTTCGCAACCATCAATTCAATGAATCGCGTGATTCCAGGTAAAAACCGCACCAGTCAGTTCAGTCCGGCTGCTGCCTGACGATTTGCCAGGCTCTGATTATCGCCTCAGCCACATGATTTGCCGGCCTCGCCAAATTGCGCCACCTGCGAAACATTCGCCATCGGCCTGAATGCGGGCGATTGTCTTGCGTGTCAATTCAACCGCGGGCCCGTAGGCATCATCAGACGCATGTCCGCCTTTGCCACCAGTTCCTTCATAACATCTTCGCCATCCGCTGGATGTTCTGGCAAAGGGCCGGCAAACATCCCCGCCATCTCGGCGTATTTCTTAACCGGACTGTGTGATCGCTCAGCGATGCCGTTCCGGAATTTCAGGGCTTCAGCAGCGGCGCGGTCGAGAATTCGTCGGTTTGCCTCGCTATCCATGATCGCCTCAGTTTTTCCGCACCATCGACAGTCCATCGCATATCGGCACCATGCAGATCTCAACGCGGGAGTCGGCCACGATCTTGGCGTTCAGGGCGCGCAATGCGGAGGAATCCTCATCGTTGACCGTTGGGTCAACCAACTTGCCATCCCACAGCACGTTGTCGATCAACATCAAGCCGCCGGACCGCAAAAGCTTCAACCCGCCTTCGTAGTAAGTGTCATAGGATGACTTGTCGGCATCAATGAACATCAAGTCGAAATGGCCCGATTTATCCTTCAACAACGCGGCGATTGTTTCAGTGCCCGGCGCCAGGCGCAAATCTACGCGCGATTCAACGCCCGCCTTGCTCCAAAACCGCCGCGCCACATCGGTCCATTCCTTGCTGACATCGGCGGCAGTGATTTGAACATCGCCCGCCAGCGCCATGGCAAGCGCCGAATAACCCGTGAATGTGCCAATTTCCAGAATGTGCCTGGCACCCATAAGTTTTACCAGCATGGCCATGAACGCCCCCTGCTCCGGCCCGATCTGCATGGCCGAAGGCCCGCCCAGCTTGGTGGTTTCTGCGCGGAGCTCTTTCAGGATATCAGCCTCTCGAAAAGCGACGGAGCAATAATAATCGTAGAGTGCCCCATCCAGGCCAATGGTTTTATTGGACATTAGCAGTCTCCCCGAGTCTTGGTTGCACGAAGCGCGTATAAAGCCAACCCATGCCCACAAGGCAAATGCCAAGCCCCATGAACGAAAGGATGCGGTATAGACCCTCCAGGTCTGACATATCAGACACAAACACTTTCACCACCACAAGCGCCATGACGCCAAGCCCCGCATAGCGGATATACTGGCGCGCCAGTTTTATGCCGGCCACAAACAGCGCAAAGGCAGAGAGCAGCCACACCGCCGAATAAGCATAGGCTTCTGCGGCTGTAAGCGGCCACGCAACCATGGCCGGCCCTTGGAACACGCGCTTGGTTTCCAAGGTCACGTAGGCAAGCGCCAATACGAGCGCCAACAGGCCCAGCGCAGGACGAATCTTCGCCCAGCCCAACGCATCAGCCCTGCGCGCGATCAGACCCAGCAATATGACCGGCCCGGCATAGGCCAGCAGCAAGGCGTTGAAGATCACGTTGCCGGGCACAGGATCCTCCGTCACGATCGGGCTCAGTGCGCCGAGGCTGAGGAATATGATGGCAACACATGATGCCGCCACCAACACCCTGGCTCCCCACAAAGAGATGAAGGAGGAGAAAATCCGCTGGCGGTAGATCAATCCATAGGCAGCGCCAAGCCAGGTCAATATATGGGCTGACATCTCCAGCAGTTGCGGTTCATCTGAAGTCACCCCGCCGCCAATGAGCACGCGAAGTTCAAGCGACACGAGCGAAATCGCAAGGCCGAGGCTGATGCCTTCAAGCGCCGTGGCCGATTTTAAATGGCCTGCCGATTTGAGCCAGTTCGCGCCCACATAAAACAGGACAACGGGAACGCCATAACCATAGAGCGGCCAATGGGGGCCAAGCAGGTGTGTGCGATCATCGTTCCACAATTCACGCGAAACAAAAAGGCGAATTGCCGTGAGAGAGGCAAGCGCTGCGGAAATCGGTCCCAATAGCCTTACTGGCAGCAGCCGGGCGGAACAGGCATACACCGTGGCCAGAATGGCTATTCCAAGTGTCAGCCAAACACCCTCCAGCATGCGGTCCTCGGCAAACAACAATAGCGCCGCAGCACCGGCTGAGAGCAGGCCATTGGACACATTATCGTGCTCGCGGCGCAACCAAACAGTGGCGGCCAGGACCGCTGCGGCAGCAGAGCCAAGCAACGCCCACATATTATCCGACAGCAATCCCTCGACCTTTGCCCAAGCGCCAAAAATGAATAAAACCGCCGCACCTGCCGCTAACGCCGCCCAAGTCACCGAGGGTGTCTTTTTGAAAACACCCGCGATACCCAGCGCCGTGAAGGCCACGCCAGCAAACAGCATCCAGTTCAGGAATTGCGGCGCATCGCCGCCCAGCAGGCTGACCCACATGCCGCGCTCATCCATGGCCCAATCAATGAATGAGGCGTTCTCCCACCCCATGAGAACCACGAGTGCGAGAATCCCCGCTGCCGGAGCAGCAGCCGTATCGCCCTGCTTGAACCAGGATAGTGCGGCCACCGCCACCAACCCCAGAAAGAACAGCATGAGCGACAACGGGGCGTGATCACTTTGGAAAACCAGTGCCGCCAGTATCAGCGAGCCTGCCAAAACGCCCGCCGAACCAAGTTTCAATTGCTCGGCCATCCCAAT
>JANMHO010000363.1:0-2575 GCA_031375195.1 Rhodobiaceae bacterium | reverse complement strand
GACATGAAGAGCACCTTCAGTTCAGGGCGCAGTTTCAGTGCTTTCACCACCAACTCTGGGCCGTTCATGCCGCCCGCCATGATGACATCTGACAGCACAAGAGCGAGATCATCGCGTTCGCGGATGATTTCAAGGCCTTCGGGTCCAGTGGAGGCGACCAGCGTTTCAAAGCCCATGTCTTCGATCATGGCTGCCGCGATTTCACGCACCGCCTGATTGTCCTCAACGACCAGAATGATCTGGCGTTTCGGGGGCTCTCCCGCACCCTCCGTTCCCAATTCCCGGGCCAAACGCAATTGAAGGTCCAAGGCGTTGGTTATTTGTGAATCAGTGGCATTTGACCGGAGTGCTGGAAGATAGATCCTGACGGTGGTTCCATGGCCCACTTCCGAATAGATCTTGATGTGCCCGGACGACTGCTTGACGAAGCCATAGATCATTGAAAGGCCAAGGCCCGACCCCTCTTCCGGCCCCTTTGTGGTGAAGAAGGGCTGGAAGACTTTCTCGAGATTTTCCGGCGCTATTCCGCAGCCCGTGTCGGTGACCGCTATTTCGACGTAGTCGCCCACCGTCAGGTCCTCGTTCTCGATGCAGTAGGCCTGGTCGAAATGCCGGTTCGCGGTTTCAATCATGATGACGCCGCCCTTCGGTTCCATCGCATCCCGGGCGTTTATCGAAAGATTCAAGATGGCGGTTTCAAGCATGGTTTGATCGGCTTTGACCGGGTGCAGGTTTTCACCGGCAATGATTTTCAAGCCAGCGGTTGGGCTTAAGGCCTGCCGCAATATGCTTTCCATGTTGCTGACCAGGCCATTCACTTGCAGTTCCTTGTTTTGCAAAGGCTGCTGACGCGAGAAGGCGAGCATGCGGCGGGTGAGATCCGAGCCCTTTTCAGCCGCTTCCAATGCGGCGCGAATGCGCTTTGCGGCGCGTTCATCGCTTTTGACAATCTGTTCAACGAGTTGCAGGTTGCCCATGACAACCATCAGCAAGTTATTGAAATCGTGGGCGACGCCGCCGGTCAGTTGGCCCACGGCTTCCATTTTCTGGGCTTGCATGAATTTGCGCTCAAGGGCCTTGCGCTCGGTAACGCGCTGGCAGGTGCCGAAAAGCGTTTCGACCCTGCCTGATAAATTTCTTTCTGGTTCAATTGAGCACTGGAAGAACTCCATCTCTCCCGACGGCAGCCGCACGGAAATTTCGAGATCGGAAATCCTCTGGCCGAGTTTGGCAAGCTCAATGCATTCGGCGAATTTTTCCTTGTCGCCCTCGGCGATCAAACCCATGAAAGTTGCAAGATTCGGGTGGACGATGGCATCTTGCATTCCGATCAGGCTCGCCATCTCAATGGAGAGGCGCGAGACACCTGTTTCCACCCGCAACGAGAAGCTGCCAAGGCGGGCGGCCTCCTGCGTGCGCTTCAAACTGCGTTCAGAACTCTTGAGGCGTTCCAATGACACCATTTGGTCGTTAACATCGCGGCACAGGCCCACGCATTTTATCGGCTTGCCGTTGGCCGGATCGCGCACGACACAGGCAATGGATTCAATCCAAACATACTGGTTGTTTTTCATGCGCACGCGGTAGCGGGACTGGAAGAGTTCGGTGCCGAAAGTCGCCGCCCTGATTTTCTTGTCGAGCGTATTGTCCCTGTCGTCAGGGTGAATGAGGTCGTCGAAGGAATGGAAATTCAAGTCAACGCTGCCTGGTTGGAAGCCCAGAACCTCAAACATTTCCGGTGAATTATATGTTTCACCCGTGGCATAGTCGTAGTCCCACACGGCATAGCCGCTCGAACGCAATGCGAGGTTCAGGCGTTGTTCATTGCGGATGGCTTGCATTGCATGCTCTTCATTTGCATGCTGGCCTATGAGGATCATGAAATCCTGTTTGCCGTCGCTCCATTGCTGCTGCTTGAAAATCGAAGTTCGCTGCACACCCAATGGCGGGGCATAGCTCACTTCCACATTCTGGTAGGCGCCGGGGCACGGGTCGTCGAGATAACGGGCGGAAATTGGCCCGGTGCCGAATTTGACGAGCGCGCGACCGATGATATCGGCCTTGCCGCAGTTCCATTTGCGGCTGGCGGCGGTTGTCAATTCAGTAATAGTTGCTTCAGGAAGGGATACGGCCAAGGCCTCGATGCTGGCAAGTTCGAAGGCAGCCATCAACTGCGTTACCGGGTTGGCAGGGCTGTTCATCAACGAAGCTCCAGAACTTTCGATTCCATTGGTTAATATTGGCGGGAAAGTGTGAAGCAAATGTTGATATTTTGGGGGCGGATTGCGCCAAATTGATTGGGCGGGCATAAGGGCTGGCCAATACTGTGGCTTCAAGGGGGTGAAATGGACGAAAAGTGGCAAAAAAGCTTTCCTGTATCATGGGACCAGTTCCACCGGGATGCGCGCGCCCTGGCATGGAGATTGTCGTCGGCTGGGCCATTTGAGGCCGTTGTGGCAATCACGCGGGGCGGTCTGGTGCCTGCCGCAATTGTGGCTCGCGAACTCGGCATACGCGTCATTGAGACGATTTGCGTGGCTTCCTATGACTATGACAAGCAGGGCGCCATCAGTGT
>JANMHO010000355.1:0-1939 GCA_031375195.1 Rhodobiaceae bacterium | reverse complement strand
GAAAAGCGTGAAATCGACATGCTGCTCGAAGTGTCCTACCAGATCGAAGGCCACACCATCTGTGCGCTGGGCGACGCCGCCGCCTGGCCCGTGCAAGGCCTCATCCGCCACTTCCGCCATGTCATAGAAGAACGCATCGACCAATATTCCCACAACGCAGACAAAGATGGCGCAGTGCGCCACGCGGCGGAGTAGGCCAAATGCCAAAGATCAGCATAGACGGCGTGGTACATGAGATCGAAAGCGGCACCACGCTGCTTCAGGCCTGTGAACAAGCGGGCGCGGAAGTGCCACGCTTCTGTTTTCATGAACGCCTGTCAATCGCCGGCAACTGCCGCATGTGCCTTGTTGAAGTGAAGGGGACTCCGAAGCCGCAAGCCTCCTGCGCCATGTCAGTCAACGATTTGCGCCCCGGCCCGAATGGCGAGCCGCCAGAAGTTTTTACCCGCACGCCGCAGGTCAAAAAGGCCCGCGAAGGTGTTATGGAATTCCTGCTCATCAACCATCCCCTGGACTGCCCGATCTGCGATCAGGGTGGCGAGTGTGACCTGCAGGATCAGGCCATGGCCTATGGCAAATCCACCAATCGCTTTATCGAAAACAAGCGTTCGGTGGACGACAAATACATCGGCCCGCTGGTCAAGACGGAAATGACCCGCTGCATTCAGTGCACCCGCTGCGTGCGTTTTTCCACCGAAGTTGGCGGCGTCGAAGAACTTGGCCTTGCGGGCCGTGGCGAGGATGTGGAAATCACCACTTACCTCCAGCAGGCGATGATCAGCGAATTGCAGGGCAACGTGATCGACCTGTGCCCGGTGGGCGCGCTCACCTCCGCCCCTTATGAATTCAAGGCCAGGCCCTGGGAACTTCGCAAGACGGACACGATCGATGCCATGGATGCCCTGGGCTCCAACATACGCGTCGACGCCCGTGGCTCCGAAGTCATGCGCATTCTGCCGCGAACCCACGAGGACGTGAATGAGGAATGGATTTCAGACAAAACCCGCTTTGTGTGGGACGGCCTGAAAACCCAGCGCCTTGACCAACCCTATATCCGTGAATTTGGAAAGTTGCGCCCCGCATCCTGGAATGAAGCCTTCACGCGGATTGCCCAACGCGTGAAAGCCTCGAAACCGGATCGCATGGCAATTATCCTGGGCGACCTCATAGGCGCGGAGGAAGCTTTCGCCTGGAAGCAATTGGCGCTCTCGCTTGGCATTCAGAACATTGATTGCCGACAGGACGGAACGCCACTGGGCGAGCATGGCGGCCGTGCTGGCTACATTTTCAATTCCACCATAGCCGGCATCGAAGAAGCCGACGCCATCATGCTGATTGGCACCAACCCGCGCCTCGAAGCGCCTGTCCTCAACGCCCGCATCAGGAAGCGCTCATTGAAAGGCGGCTGCGCCATCGGCGTGATCGGGGAAAAGGCTGACCTGACCTACGGCTATCACTATATGGGAGCAGGCTTTGAATCCTTGAAGAAGCTGGCTGAACACCCGCCGGCAAAAGCGCAGAAGCCAATGTTCATCATTGGCCAAGGCGCGCTTGCAAGACCTGATGGCGCCGCCATTCTGGCCCTCGCGGCCAAGGCCGCCGCGGCGATCGGCGTGGTGCGTGGCGAGTGGAATGGCTTTAATATTCTCCACACCGTCGCAGGCCGTGTTGGCGCGCTGGATGTTTGCGCGTTGCCCGGCACGGATGGAAAGAACACCGCTGGAATTCTCGCAGCCGCGCGCAGCAAGTCGCTCGATGTCCTCTTCCTTGGCGGGGCCGATGAAATCAACACCGAGGGTTGGGGCGACACCTTCGCCGTTTACATGGGAACCCATGGCGACGCTGGCGCGCACCGCGCCGACGTCATATTGCCGTCTGCCGCTTACACTGAAAAATCCGTGACCTATGTGAACACCGAAGGCCGCGCCCAGGTGACAAC
>JANMHO010000350.1:0-7656 GCA_031375195.1 Rhodobiaceae bacterium | reverse complement strand
TCCCAGCGGCGGCAGAACTGTCCCGCCAGCTGATTCGAACTGCGTCTCTTCTATTTCCGTTTTGTCAACAATTGTTTCACGTGAGACTGTTGATGCAACGGTTTCGATAAACTCCTCAAGCTGTTGATTTTCCTGGGCTTGCACCAATCCAAGATGTCGCGATGGCCAGATCAGTGAGTCACTCTGCCGCACAGCGCCGAGCAGCGGGATTTTCAATGGCTCAAGAGCGGAAGCAAGGATCGCTGCATGGCGGTCGCTGGCAACACGGTTCAGTAAAATACCGGCGAATTTTAGCCGAGGGTTAAAGTTGATGAAGCCTTGGGCCAGGGCGGCGATCGATTGGCCCTGGCGGCTCGCATCCAGAACCAGAATGATGGGAATCTGCAACTCCTGGGCGAGGTCGGCTGTGGAACCTCGCGCGCCGTGCGGGCCGTCAAACAATCCCATCACACCCTCAATTATTACGACGTCCGAATCTTTGGCAAGACCAGTTAACAAACTCCTCATGAGGTCCGGTTTCATGGCCCAGGGATCGAGGTTCAGGCAGGGCCAGCCACTGGCCGCTTCATGGAAGCGCGGGTCGATGTGGTCGGGGCCAACCTTGGCGGAGGCTACTTTGAGGCCCCGGTTCCGAAAAGCGCGCAACAGCCCCAGGGTTAACATTGTCTTGCCGCTGCCGGATGCCGGGGCCGCGACAACAAAGACTTTAGCCAATCAAATTCTCCCGTAGGCTCGGCGAATACCAGTCCAGCATTTCGCGCCATTCGGAGGCGTGGCCCACAACGACGACGGCCGGCGTTGGCGGATCGTTTTCCGTCACAAAGGCTCCCGCTTTTCCGAGACTCGTGGCGTTTACGACCTGATGAGGCAGCGAGGCGTTGGAAACGATGGTCACCGGGTCATCGGACGTTCGGCCGCCTTCGATCAAAGCCTGAGCAATTTCGCCTAAGTTCTTGACAGCCATATACATTACGATGACGGGTGAGGCCTTGGCGATGGCTTGCCAATTGACGCTGGCCGGCATTTTTCCCGTCGCGTCGTGTCCGGTGAGAAAAATAACTGAGTGGTTGGTGTCCCGGTGCGTGACCGGAATTCCGGCATAGGCCAAGCCGCCAACGCCTGCGGTTATGCCGGGCACAATGCGGAATGGAATTCGGGCTTTCGCCAGATATTGGCTTTCCTCGCCGCCCCGGCCAAACATGAAGGGGTCGCCACCCTTGAGGCGTAACACGCGCTTTCCCGCCCGCGCCAGTTCAATGAGGCGGTAGGAAATTTCCTGCTGGACAGGGGAAGGCTTGCCGCCGCGCTTGCCTGCATATTCCAGCACCACGCCGGGCTTCACCCAGCGCAGAATATCCGGGTTCACCAGCGCATCATAGACTACAAGATCGCAATTCTGCATGGCGTGATAGCAGAGGAGCGACATGAGGCCCGGAGCGCCGGGCCCAGCGCCCACCAGCCAGACCCAGCCTTCCTGGAACACGGGGAATGCCTCGGCATCAAGCCGGGCAAAGCCGCTCGCCGCTTCGTGGTGAAATCCCTGCGCTGATTTAGGTGGTCCCAGGCTCATAGTTCCTTATACAGTGATCACATGCGAATAGAGAAGCCCGAAGGCGAGTTAAGGCGGGGATGGACGACAGGTGCATGTGCGGCTGCGGCGACGAAAGCGGCTTTAACGGCATTGCTCACGGGGAAGTTTCCTGACCCTGTTTCAATCACTTTGCCGAAGGGCGAAACTCCACGCTTCGCGTTGTCGCTGGAAGGCAAGGGCGAGGGCTGGGCCCAGGCCGGCATCATCAAGGATGCTGGCGATGATCCTGACGCGACCCATGGCTGCACAATTGTCGCTACAGTACGGCTGCGAGGGCAGGGCGTAACTTTCAAGGCGGGGGCGGGTGTAGGCATGGTCACCAAAGCCGGTTTGCCAGTTGCTGTCGGTGAACCTGCGATAAATCCAATGCCGCGCGAAATGATGCGCAAGGTTGCGCACGAACTTGGCGCAAGTGATGTGGAGATTGAGATTTCAATTCCCGATGGCGAGGCGATTGCGCAGAAAACCTGGAACCCGCGACTTGGTATCATCGGCGGCCTTTCCATTCTGGGCACAACTGGAATCGTTCATCCGTTTTCCTGCGCTGCGTGGATTGCCTCCATCCACCGTGGTGTTGATGTGGCTCGCGCCATGGGCCTCACGCATATTGCGGGCTGCACGGGGTCCACCTCCGAAGATGCCGTGCGGGCCCATTTTGGCTTGCCGCTTGAGGCTATGGTGGACATGGGGGATTTTGCTGGCGGACTTTTAAAGTACGTGCGGGACCACCCGGTCGCGCGGGTGACGATTGGCGGCGGCTTTGGCAAGATCACCAAGCTGGCTCAGGGTGCGATGGATCTCCACTCCGAGCGCAGCCAAGTTGATTTTGAATGGCTGGCAGGTTTCTCACCGGAGGGCATCCGCGATGCGGTGAAAGGCGCGAATACGGCCTTGCAGGCACTGGAAATGCTTGGTCCAGATCTTGCGGCGCGCGTCGCTCAGGAGGCTAAATCGCAGATGATGCGCGTGCTGCGGGGTTCGGAAATTGCCCCGGACATCATCATTGTGGACCGTGGCGGGAAGATTATCGCCCATGCGCGGTAAGCGCATTCTGTTGCTTGGTGGCACAGCGGAAGCGCGCGGGCTGGCGACGGCGCTCATCAAAGCGGGCCATGCCGTTGTCACCTCGCTGGCAGGTGTCACGCAAAATCCCATGCTGCCGGACGGCGAACTTCGTGTGGGCGGATTTGGCGGCGAGAAGGGGCTCCACGACTACTTGCTGAGCGGGGATTTCGAAGTTCTTGTCGATGCGGCCCATCCCTTTGCCGTCAGGATTTCCCGCAATGGCTTCGACGCTGCGCTGCGCGCTGGCATTCCCTATCTCCGATTGGAACGCAAACCCTGGGCGCCAATGCCCGGCGGCCAATGGATTGAGGTTTTAGGCGTTGAAGGCGCGGTTGCAGCGTTGCCGCAGGCAGCGCGAGTAATGCTCACAATTGGCCGCAGGGAAACCGCGCCTTTCTTGGCTCGGGGGGATCTATCGGGGGTAGCGCGGATGATTGAATCGCCGGCGGTTGCCCTGACTTCCCGGTGGAAATTGATATTGGCGCGTCCGCCTTTTAGCGTTGAGGGCGAAAAGTCCTTGCTCGCGCGTGAGAATATTACACATCTTGTCACCAAGAATGCAGGCGGAGGGCAGACCGAGGCCAAGCTTTTGGCCGCCCGTGAACTGGATATGACGGTTGTCATGATCGGCAGGCCGCAGAAACCACCGGCTCAAACCTTCGCGACAGTCGAGGAACTGGTCGCCGCTCTCCGGTAGGTCGCAATACATCTTGACCGCCTGACCGTTTCCGGCTTGTTTAAGGCAAGAGGGGGTGATCGACAATAATATGCCCCCAAGGGAGACGACACATAAAGTAACTGCGGATGCTCGTGAGCGGCCTTTGCGAAGGCCATGATACACGGTCCGCCCATTTCAAAGGGAAGATAACAAGATGAAACGTAAAATTATAGGCTTGGCGCTTGCAGCTTCAGCCTCAATATTTGCAGCAACCGCTGCGACGGCCGGCACGCTTGATGATGTGAAGGCTAAGGGCTTCGTGCAATGCGGAGTGAACCCGAGCCTGATGGGATTTGGTTTTCCCGATGAACAGAACAACTGGACCGGCATGGACATTGATTATTGCCGGGCCGTAGCGGCGGCAATTTTCAATGATCCCACCAAGGTGAAGTTCTCGCCATTGACCGCCAAGGAACGCTTTACGGCATTGCAATCCAATGAAATTGATGTGCTTTCGCGCAATTCCACCTGGACGATGAGCCGCGACACCTCGCTTGGCCTCATGTTCGGTGGCGTGATGTATTATGACGGCCAGGGTTTCATGGTGCGCAAGGCGCTCAAGATTGATTCGGCCCTGAAGCTTTCGGGCGCCGCGGTTTGCGTACAAACCGGAACCACAACCGAACTCAATCTTGCTGACTACTTCAAGGCCAACAAGATGGAATACAAGGTTATTGCCTTCGAGAAGGAACAAGAAGTCATCGACGCCTATGAAGCCGGGCGTTGCGATGTGTACAGCACCGACCAGTCTGGCGTTTATGCACAGCGCCTGAAGCTCAGCAAACCTGATGATCATATGGTTCTGCCGGAAATCATCTCCAAGGAACCGCTTGGGCCGGTTGTGCGCCAGGGCGACGATGCCTGGTTCAATGTCATCAAGTGGACCTATTATGCGCTGGTTGGCGCCGAAGAACTGGGCATTACGCAGGCCAATGTTGAAGAGATGAAAACTTCACCAAATCCTGAAATCCAGCGCTTCCTCGGCGTGAAGAATGCTGACGGCACGGCCGCAGGCTTCGGCACGGGCATTGGCCTTTCGGAAGAATGGGCGGCGCAAATCATAAAAGCCGTGGGCAACTATGGCGAGATTTTCGAGCGCAATGTCGGCTTGGCCACGCCGCTTAAAATCGCCCGGGGCAAAAATGCCCTGTGGACTGCCGGTGGCCTGCAATACGCACCTCCAATTCGCTAATCGATCTGAAGGAGCCTGACAATGTCAGGCTCCTTTTCTACTAATCAAGACCGGGCAAACCGGCAGATTTTGGTGGGCCTAGGGGATTGAGCCGCAATGAGCGCAGTCGAAGACACGCGAACACCGCAAATTCCATTTTGGAATGATCCCAAAACGCGCAGCATTGCCGTGCAGGTCATCATCGTCGTGGCCTTGGTGCTGGGCGGCTATTACCTTTATTCAAATGCCGTCGCCAACCTGGCAAAACTCAACAAGACGTTTGGCTATGAGTTCTGGGACCGCACGGCGGGTTTCGACATCATTCAATCCATGATCCCCTATACAAGCGACTCGAGCTATGGCACGGCCATTATCACGGGATTCCTGAACACGCTGCTCATTGCCATCCTCGGCATCATTTTTGCGACGGTGATCGGATTTATTGTCGGCATCATGCGGCTTTCCAAGAACTGGCTGGTGGCCAAAATTGCCATGGTTTATATCGAAACCATTCGCAATGTGCCGCTGCTGCTGCAACTGTTTGTGTGGTACAAGCTTGTTCTGGTGCCTCTGCCTGACAGCAGGGAGGCTCTCAATCTTGCAGATATGTTCTTCCTCTCCAAGAAGGGCCTTAACATGCCATTGCCGGTCTATGGCGCTGGCGGCTGGATGGCAATTGCCGGCGGCCTGATCGTTGGCGTGATTGGCGCTATCGTCCTGCGGCGCTGGGCGGTGACGAGGCAGATGGCAACCGGGCAGATTTTTCCGCATCTCTCGCTTGGAATTCTCATGGTTATATTATCCCCATTTGTCGGTCTGATGCTTGCCGGCTGGCCGGTCACGCTTGATTACCCCGTGGGAGGGGTGTTTGGATTTAAGGGCGGCACAGCGGTTGTGCCTGAACTTATCGCCATGCTAGTTGGAATCAGCGTTTACACCGCATCCTTCATTGCTGAAATCGTGCGGGCCGGCATTCAGGCGGTGAGCCATGGCCAAACCGAAGCCTCCAGCGCCTTGGGCATACGCTCCGGCCTGACAACGCGGCTGGTGATCGTTCCACAAGCCATGCGGATTATTATTCCGCCGCTGGCCAGCCAATATTTGAACCTCACCAAGAACTCCTCGCTGGGTGTTGCCATTGGCTATCCCGACCTCGTTTCAACCGGCGGCACGGTTCTCAACCAGACCGGCAAGGCCATTGAGATCGTATTGATCTGGATGGTGGTCTACCTGTCGCTCAGCCTGCTCACATCGCTTTTCATGAACTGGTTTAACGCGCGCGTGAAACTGGTGGAGCGGTAAGATGAGCGACTCACTCGCCTATGTCCGCATCGAAGACGCGCCCTACCTGACGCCACCGGCAAACCTTGTGGGGTGGCGCGGCTGGATCATGGCCAACCTGCTTTCGAACTGGAAGAACACCCTGCTCACGGTTGTGGCCGGGTATTTCCTGTATGTTGTTTTGTCGACTGTTTTGGGCTGGGCGATATTCCGCGCCGTATGGACGGGCGATAACCGTGAGGTTTGCGCGGTGGAAAACGCCGGGGCCTGCTGGCCTTTTGTCCAGGCCAAATTCCTGCAATGGATTTATGGGTTTTACCCCATAGACCAGCGCTGGCGCGTGAATATCTGCTATCTTCTGCTGGCAGGCGGTTTGGTGCCAATGCTCATGCCATCGGTGCCCTACAAGATGTGGAATGCGCTGTTCCTGCTGGTGGCGTTTCCCTTGATATCCTTGATATTGCTGACGGGCGGAAATTTCTCGCTTACTTTCGGGTCCTTCGTCGGCGTAGCTGCTCTGCTTGCCGCATTCGCGACGTTTTTGCCGCTCTCCGTTTACGGCATCGAGGAAGGCATTCAGAAGACCAAGCCGGGGATTATTCTTGTGGGTCTTGGCCTGTTTGCCTGGTTCTCAACTTTCTTTGTGAATTACGGAAGCTTCGGCGCATTTGGCATCGGCAAAATGGCAGCGGCACTGCTGATGTTTGCTGGCGGCGCACTTGGGCTTGTGTCGCTGCAGGGTTCCGAAAATCCAGTCGCGCGATTCAACTTGAAGCTTTTGGCTGTCGTGGCGGGCGGTTTGCTGGCTGCCATGCTCTTGTTGAAGGCAGATTTCGGTTTGGAATATGTGGAAACCTCGCAATGGGGCGGCTTGCTGGTCACACTTGTGGTGGCCATTACCGGCATTGTGGCATCGCTGCCGCTTGGCATACTTCTGGCGCTTGGCCGGCAATCCAAAATGCCCATCGTCAAGTATTTTTGCGTCACCTTCATTGAGGTGTGGCGCGGCGTTCCGCTTATCACCGTGCTGTTCATGGCTAGCGTCATGCTGCCGCTGTTTTTGCCGCCAGGCACAAATTTCGACAAGCTGACACGCGCCCTCATTGCAACGGCGATTTTTTCGGCGGCCTATATGGCAGAGGTGGTGCGCGGTGGTTTGCAAGCCATTCCGCGGGGGCAGTTTGAGGCGGCGCAGGCGCTTGGGCTTCCCTACTGGAACATGATGAACCTCATTGTGCTGCCGCAGGCCTTGAAGATCGTCATTCCGGGAATTGTGAATTCATTCATCAGCCTGTTTAAAGACACCACGCTGGTGACGGTGATCGGCTTGTATGACCTGCTCAATATCATTGCCACCGGCTCGGCCGATGCCAAGTGGGCCTCGCCGCAAACCGGCAATACCGGGTATTTCACTGCGGCGGTGCTGTTCTGGGTTTTCTGTTTCAGCATGTCGCGCTATTCACAATATGTCGAACGCCGGCTCAATACGGGCCACAAGAGGTAATCATGGCAGCAGTCCCTAAAATCAAGGCAACCGACCCAGCACCGCCGGAAGTGGCCATTGCCATTTCGGGGATGAACAAGTGGTATGGCGAGTTTCATGTGCTGCGCGACATCAATCTTTCGGTGGACAAGGGCGAGCGCATTGTCATTTGCGGGCCGTCTGGGTCTGGCAAGTCCACGCTCATTCGCTGCATCAACCGGCTGGAAGAACACCAGAAGGGCGACATTGTTGTCGATGGCATTCCCCTCACCAATGACCTCAAGAAGATCGATGAAGTGCGGCGTGAGGTGGGAATGGTGTTCCAGCACTTCAATCTCTTTCCGCAT
>JANMHO010000332.1:0-7717 GCA_031375195.1 Rhodobiaceae bacterium | reverse complement strand
ATCCCAGCCGGGGCAGAAAAATCTGTCGCCTGCTGCGGTGAGGATGGCCACGCGCAGTTCGGGATCATCCCTGAAACTTGCAAAAATGTCGCCCATGATGCGGCTGGTGGCGGCATCGATGGCATTGGCCTTGGGGCGATCAATGGTGACTTCAAGAATTGCGCCATTGCGCGACGTGAGGATTGGTGATGTCATGGATTATCTCTCCGCATACGGATTAAAGCGTCAACGGCTATGGCTCCATCGGCGAGCACGAGCAGCGGGTTCACATCCAGTTCTTCAATCTGGGTGCTATAGGATGCTGCAAAATTTGCAACGGCTGCAATGGATTCGATGACTGCCTGCTGGTCGCCTGACTTGCCGCGATAGCCTTCAACAAGTCTCCACACCTTGAGGGAGCGCAGGGCGCGGGTGATTTCCTCGCGTGATGTGGGCAGCAGAAGTGTAGAGGAATCCTTCAGGAGTTCAGTGAGAATGCCACCTGCGCCAATAACCAGCGCCAAGCCGAATTGTGGATCGTTTTTCAAGCCGATGATGAGTTCAGCTACGGCACCCTTCACCATGCGCTCGACCAGCACTTCGGGTCCCAGCCCCATCATGGTGCGCGCTGCCGCCTCGGCTTCCACTGGCGAATTGATGTTCAGCGCCACGCCACCAGCCTCGGTCTTGTGGGCGATGCTGGTGGACGATGCTTTGATGGTGACGGGGAAACCTATTTGCTGTGCGGCTTCGGCGGCGTCAGAGATTTTGCAGATCCTGCCTTCAGGCACGGACAAGCCAAAAAGCTTGAGCAGAGTCTTTGCGTCGAATTCACTGAGCGCATAGATTTCGCCTGCGTTGGTTTGCTGGTGAAGGAGTTGGGGAATTTCTTCCGTCCGGGCCCAATTCTGGCCGATGAAACTGGCGGCTTCAAAAGCAGTGAGTGTGTCGTCCAGGCCCATCATGGGGGCGATGCCTTGATCCGCGAGTTCGGCTGCAAGGTCCAGCGGCATGCATTCCGGCAGGGAAGCTGTGATGACGCTCCGCGCATTTGTGGCAACAGCAGCCTTGGCCATGGCGCGAATGGCGACCAGCCACGGTTCGCGGTTCATTTTTGCATCGGCAGGCGTGTCGATGATGAGCATTGCGGCATCGAAGCCACCGCCGAGAACGGCGGTGTAGGTGTTCAGGAGTTTCTCGCCCTGGTTCCAGATGAAGGTTTGATAGTCGAGCGGGTTGTCGATGGTGACGTATTCATTCAGCGTGGCTTGGAGTTTCGATTTTGTTGCTGCGTTGAAGGCCGGGAACACGACTTTGCGTTCCATGGCCATGTCAGCGATCAGCGCTGCTTCGCCGCCAGAACAGCTCATGGATACAATGCGACTGCCGGGGATGGGGCCACCATGGTGAAGAAATTTCAGCGTCTCAACAAATGGCGTGACGGATTTCATGCGAGCGATGCCGTAGCGTTCGAAGACAGCGTCATAGAGCGTATCGGCACCGGCGAGTGATGATGTGTGGGTAAGAGCGACTTTTGCACCCTGTTCGGAGCGGCCGGTTTTAAGGGCGATCACGGGTTTGCGATATTGCCTGGCGGTTTCCGCAGCACGGGCGAAGGCCGGAATGTCTGTGAGGCCCTCGATATGCAATCCGATTGCGGTGATGCGCTCATCCTGGGCGAAGGCTTCC
The DNA here is from genome assembly GCA_031375195.1 of Rhodobiaceae bacterium. GTDB lineage: Bacteria > Pseudomonadota > Alphaproteobacteria > Rhizobiales > Aestuariivirgaceae > Aestuariivirga. Next base: position 6,049 of record JANMHO010000332.1, on the reverse strand, counting down.
AGCATTTGCGCCATGCCGACATCGGCCTGATTACCGATGGCAAAAACGGCGGCAAGCGGCAGGGCGCGGCGCGTGAAGGTGAAGTTGCAGGCGATGTTGCCGGATTGCGTGATGATGGCAACGCCGCGCTCACATGGTTCAATGCCATGCTCATCGGGCCACAGGGCACAGCGGGCGAGGCCATTGACGAAACCGTAGCAATTGGGCCCGAGGAGGGGCATGCCGTTCGCGGCTGCGATGAGGGCCTGTTGGAGATGCGTGTGGCCAGTTTCAGCAAAGCCCGATGCATAGATCACGGCGCCGCCACCGCCCATTTCGCTCAGCTCGCCCACCAGCTCGATGGTGGGTTCGCGTTTGACGGCGATGAAGGCGGCGTCCGGCACGCCGCTGATTTCAGCCAGCGATTTTATACAAGGAATTCCGCCAAGGGAGTCACGTTTGGGGTGGATGGCCCAGATTTTTCCGGTGAAGCCCAAGGCACGAGTCTGGCGGATGGCAATATCGCATTCTGCACCGCCAATGAAGACGATGGATTTTGGATGGAGGAGGGTGGTGAGTGGGCGTTCTAATAGTTTCATCCGCCCAACGGCCTCAGCAATGCGCGTGATATGATGTGCCTTTGGATTTCCGATGTGCCTTCCCAGATGCGCTCGACCCGGGCATCGCGCCAGATGCGTTCCAACGGCAAGTCTGACATCAGGCCCATGCCGCCGTGAATCTGGATGGCTTCATCGGCAACGAAGGCCAGCATTTCGGTGGCCTTGAGTTTGGCCATGGCCATATCCATGTCGGTGACGGTTTTCTGGTCGAACTTCCAGGCGGCCTCCAACAGCAACAATTCAGCGGATTTCATTTCAACGGCCATGTCGGCAAGTTTGAAGGACACACCCTGGAACTTGCCGATCTGCTGGCCGAATTGGTGGCGGTCAACGGCCCATTGCTTGGCATGTTCCATGGCGCGTTCGGCCCTGCCGATACAGGTGGCTGCGACTTGCAGTCTTGTGGCCCCCAGCCATTCATTGGCGACTTCGAAGCCCTTGTGCAACTCGCCCAATATTTGCGACTTGTGCAGGCGGCAATCGTTGAATTCGAGAATGCAGTTGTTGTAGCCGCGATGGGAAACATTCTTGTAGCCATCCCGCACCGTGTAGCCCGGCGTTCCCTTGTCCACCAGAAAAGCGGTGATCAGTTTCTTCTTGCCGCGCGATGTTTCTTCTTCTCCGGTTGCGGCAAAGAGAATGACGAAATTTGCTTCATCGGCATGGCTGATGAAATGCTTGGTGCCGTTGATCACGAAATAGTCGCCATCTTGTTTGGCAAAACACTTCATGCCGCGCACGTCGGAACCCACACCTGGTTCTGTCATGGCGAGGCAATCAACTTTTTCACCGGTGACCGAGGGAAGCAAATATTTGTCGCGCTGTTCGCCAACGCAGGCCATGAGGATGTTGGAGGGACGCGACACGCAGTTCCAGTGCAGCGCATAGTTGGCGCGGCCCAGTTCCTTTTCAAAGAGCACCCAGGTCAGCGTGTCGAGACCGGCGCCGCCTGCTTCGGCTGGCATGTTGGCGGCATAGAGGCCTGCCTTGATAGCCTTGGCCTTTATCTCCTCGCGAAGTTCCGGGCGCAGCACACCAGTTTGCTCAACCTCTGCCTCGTGCGGATAAAGCTCATTGACGACGAAATCGCGCGTCGTCTTGATGATCATGTCCTGTTCTTCGGAAAGTTTGAAATCCATTTAGCTTTACCTGATGTGCATGGTTTCGAGGTGGCCATCAACTGCGATGTCCTGGCCGTTGACCATTTTGGCGGCAGGGCTTGAAAGGAAGAGGCACATGTCTGCGATCTCTTCGGGCTCCACAAAACGCGGAATGGACTGTGACCAGGTCATTTCCCTGGCGACAACATCGAAAGGCACGTTGCGGATATCTGCTTCGCCCTGAATGACGCGGTTGATGCGGTCGCCGCGAACGGCACCGGGGCAGATGGCATTGCAGCGCACATTGTGGGGGCCGAGTTCGATGGCGAGAGACTTCGTCAAGCCGATCACCGCCCATTTGGCCGCCGCATAGGGTGTGCGGTTGCCGAAGCCATACTGGCCCGCCGTGGAGGATAGATTGATGATGCTGCCGGAGCCTTGTTTCTTCATGACAGGGGCAGCGCGCCTGGCACAGAGGAATTGCGAGTCGAGGCAAATGGCGAGGCATTCTTTCCAATCTGCGTATGATACATCTTCGACCGGCGCTGTCGGGCCTTTGGTGCCTGCGTTGTTCACCATTACATCAAGGCCGCCAAGATCTTTGAGAGCTGCATCGAACCAGGCATTTATTTCGATCTCGCTTGCGACATTCACGCGGGTTGCGGTGATCTTGGGAAAGTCTTTGCGAAAGCTTGCCAGGGCCTCATCATCAACATCGCAGATGTGGACCTTGGCGCCTTGATCGAAAAAGGCCTTGGCGATAGCGCGGCCAATGCCGGAGGCTGCTGCCGTGATCATGGCGCGCTGTTGTGGCATCTATTTCTTTCTCTTTACTTGCATGACGCTGCCGATCTCTTTGGGCTTTTTCAACTTCTTTTGGGCTTTTCGCACGGCGGAAAGGGCTTCGTAAAGTTCGTCGCTCATGGGGCAGACTTTTCCGGCCTTCTGATTGACGTGAAGTTGCATGATTTCGTTGGTGGCGACGAGCTCTTTGGTTTTGCCATGATACATGCGGTGGAAAAGATGCATGCGTTTTTCATCGCAACCCAAAACCTGGGTTTCAATCCAGAAGGGCTCGCCCACTTTCATTTCCCTGTAATAGTTCACATGGGTTTCAGCGGTGAAGAAGGTGTTGCCGGTGGCGCGGTAGGTTTCATCGTCGCCGATGTAGCGGAAGAAGGCATCAAGCCCGTCACCGAAGGCCAGCAGATAGGCAGCGTCGGTCATGTGGCCGTTGTAGTCGAGCCAGGCGGAGACGACTTCACCCTGGAACAGTTTCAGGGGGCCGTCCAGCTTGTCTTTTTTCGACCAGCGTTTGGCCTTGCTGCCAGCCTTGGCTTCATCACGGGCCAGCACGAGGCCTGCCCCAATTTTGTGATGCTTGAAGAGCCGCATCATATCCACCAGCACGTCATTGCGCTTGGCTTCAAGTTCTGCGACCGTCAGTCCAGCGCTTTGGGCTTCGCAGCCTTCAATCAGGCGTTTTTCAAGTTCGTCGTTCCATTTCGGGAAGCTCAAATCTGTCCACGGCAGTTCGAGGGTTGGATCAAACTGCGACATGAAGTGGCGCATGCCGCCGGGGCCGCCGGCGAGATGATAGGTGAGGAAGGAACCCATGAAGGCCCAGCGCATGCCGGCGGAATAAACGATGCTGTCATCAATATCGCCAGTGGTGCCGATGTCCTTGTTGAGAATGTGCAGCGCCTCGCGCCACAGGGCCTCCTGCAGACGGTCGCAGATATAGCCTTCGATTTCCTTTTTGAGGCGCAGCACATGCATGCCGATGGACACAAAGTAGTCGTCGGCCCGGTCCATGGCTTCTTTGGAGGTCTTGTCGCCGGGAACCAGCTCAACGAGCGGCAGGAGATAGACTGGATTGAAGGGGTGGCCAATGAGGACGCGTTCAGGATGGGCGCACTCGGATTGCAGTTTGGAGGGGAGAAACCCCGATGAGGACGATGAGATAATCACATCCGGTTTGGCGATGGCATCAATGTCGCGGAACAGCTTTATCTTGAGATCTTCGCGCTCGGGTGCGGCTTCATGTATAAAATCAGCTTTGGCTGCCATCTCCTTAAGATCAGTGGTGAAAGAGAGTTTTCCCTTCTTGCCGACGGCGCCCACCAGCTTGGACATCGAAGGCCAAGCCACATCAATTGCCGCTTTGAGCTTTGCTTCGGCGGCAGGATGGACATCATAGGCCACAACATCAAAGCCCCTGATCAGCAATCTCGCGGCCCAGCCTGCGCCAATGAGTCCGGTACCCGCGATGCCGACGGTTTTTATTTTTCCCATGATTTAGCCCCGGGGTTTCAATTGCAATATCGCGCGGGCTTCGTCAGGCGTGGCGATGTTGGTACCCAACAGTCTGATGATGTTGACGGCTTTTTCAACCAGTTTGCCGTTGGTGGCGTGCACGCCTTTTTCGAGCCAGAGGTTATCTTCCAGACCCACCCGCACATGACCGCCAAGAAGCACCGCTTGAGCCACGGCCGGAAATTCATTGCGGCCGATGCCAAATGCAGCCCAGATCGCATCCTTGGGAAGCTGCGCTTTTTGATAGGCCATGGTTTCTGAATCATAGGGCGCCCCCCAGGGAATTCCGAGGCAGAGTTGGAAAAGGGGAGGGCTATCGATCAACCCTTCAGCGCAGAGCTGCTTGGCAAACCAGAGATTTCCCGAATCGAAAATCTCCATCTCGGGCTTCACGCCGTAGGATTTGATGAGGCGGGCCTGTTCACGCAGTTGCACGGGCGTTTGCACGACGATGCCGTTGCCATCGCCAAAGTTCAGTGAGCCGCAATCGAGCGTGCAGAGCTCGGGCCGCAGCTCGGCAATGTGCAAAAGGCGCTCGACCGGGCCCACAAGGTCTGTTCCCTCGCCCCATGTCATTGGCTTTTCACCGTCACCCACAACAAGATCGCCACCCATGCCGGCGGTCAAGTTGATGATGACCTCCTTGTTCTTGGCGCGGATGCGTTCAACGACTTCCGCATAGAGGTGAACTCCCCTGGTGCCCTTGCCGGTTTTGGGATCGCGCACATGGCAGTGCACTACGGCGGCCCCGGCAGCGGCGGCTTCGAGGGCAGAGTTGGCAATCTGCTCCGGGGTTACAGGCACATTGGAGCTTCTGCCAACGGTGTCTCCAGCGCCTGTGACAGCACAGGTGATTATAATCTTGGGATTCATGAATTTCCTCCGTTTACATGAGACTAAGCTGGAATTTGCCGCCAGGTTTGACTTTTTTCGCCATTAGGTTAGCTATTTACGGCATCGGGCGAGGGACAATGAACTTTCTATTGGCGACAACATTTCTGGCATTGATCGCAATTACCGGGTCTGCGTCCCGCAATTGGTGCACAGTGGGTCACATTGTCATGGTTCCTGATGGCCGTGAAGGGCCGGTCGTTTCGCGTGATGGCGACATCTGCGAAGTGATGGTTTATGGCGATAGCTATGCTTCGCAATGGGCTTACTATTCCATTGAGCCGGTCTATCCGCAAAAATTGGAGCGCTACGCTTTCGGCCATTAGATGCCGGATTGCCACTGCTTGATTGCCTCCACGGGGTGGATCAGCATGATGATGTTCAGCGTGAGATTGTCGCGGATGATGGCGCCAACACTGAGTTCCAAGGCTACTGCCAAGGCGATGGTGATTTTTACGGGCAAGCGCGAGGCGGCATAGAATCCCAGCGCCATGCTGGCGACATCGCTGACAGAATTGAGAACGCTATCGCCGAAATAATCCAGCGCAATGGTTGCTTCCCTGTAGCGATTGATGATGAAATCCGTGTTCTCGAAAATTTCCCAACTGCCTTCAACAAGAATTGCCAGAAACAGGCGGATGCTGATGGGCCAGTTTCTTCCAATGAGCCAGAACAGGCCATAGAACAAAAAGCCGTGGATGATGTGGGAGAATGTGTACCAGTCCGATAGATGTTGGGAATTCTCCGAACTGAAAACGACGCCATGCCAAAGCTTGATCGTGCCGCACTTGCAAATAGGTTCGCGGCCCATGGAAAGAAGGATGAAAGCAATTGCTGGAATAGCGGCGGCGGCGAGAACATAACCAAGCTTGCGGGAATCAATTTTCATCAGTAGCAGGATGGCATGGAACAAGACGCCCGGCTATGTGCGATACCCAAGCTCCTCAAACCTGTTATCCTTTCAGCCAAATCTGTCATCCCGCCCAACAAATCTGTCATCCTGTCGAAAGGCGGGACCCAGGGAAAGTGCTGCGCCGCGTAAAGCCGCAACAAAGCTGCCGCCGTACTCGCGCAAACCAACAACCGCTGAACCTGAACATGAAAACCACTGTAACCGAAATTATCGTGTCTCATTCAAGGGGT
>JANMHO010000252.1:0-3361 GCA_031375195.1 Rhodobiaceae bacterium | reverse complement strand
CGTTATGGAGCGGCCAGAGCCGCTGGCCAGGCCGGTCCTGGCATTGCTGGCGAGCACGAAGCTGGGCAATTGGTAGCGTTCTTTCAGGCGGGCGGCGGCGAGGCCCGCAACGCCCGGGTGCCAGCCTTCGCTGGCGACAACGAGAACCGAGCCGCGCCGCTCTTTGCCAAGCGATGCTTCGGCCTGGATCGCCGCGGCGTCAACGACGCGGAGTTCTATTGCCTGGCGCTGGCGATTGAGCAATTCCAGTTCCTGGGCCAGTTGATTGGCCCTGCCCTTGTCGCGTGTTGTCAGAAGTTCGAGCGCCATGTCCGCATGGCCCACGCGGCCAGCCGCGTTCAGCCGTGGGCCCAGCACAAACCCCAGCGCATAAACGTCCGGGCTGCGCTTGAGGCGGGCGATATCAGCCAGCATGGACAGGCCCAGGTTTTCGCGGCGCGCCATGATTTTCAGCCCCTGGGTCACATAGGCGCGGTTCAGGCCTTTGAGGGGAACAACATCGCAGACCGTGGCGAGGGCCACAAGCTCAAGCCATTGCAGCATGTTGGGTTCGGGGCGGGTTTCTGAATACCAGCCCTGGGCGCGCAGGAGCTTGTTCACCGTTGCGATGAGGATCATCACCACACCGGCGGCGCAGAGATAGCCAAAGCCCGACACATCATCCTGGCGGTTTGGATTGATCACCGCATAGGCCTCGGGGAGAATTTCACCCGCCTGGTGGTGATCGACGATAATGGTTGTGAAGCCAAGCTCTGCCGCATGCGCCAGGGGATCATGGGCCAGCACGCCGCAATCCAGTGTGAGAAGCAGCGCGCAGCCCTGCTCGCGCAAAAACTTCACCGCATGTTCGCTGGGGCCGTATCCTTCCGTCAGGCGGTCCGGCACATGCACGATGGCATCGGAACCCACGGCGCGGAGGAACAGCTTGAAGATGGCCGCCGAGGAAACGCCATCGACATCATAGTCGGAGATGATGCCGATTGAGGTTTTCGCCATGATGGCGTTGGCCAGATATTGCGCGCCCTTCTCCATGTCCTGCAAGGCCGAGGGTTGCGGCATGAGGGTTCGGATCGTGGGATTGAGAAAAGCTTCCGCCTCATCCAGCGCCACGCCGCGCGCCGCCATGACGCGGCCAAGGATTTCGGGCAGCTCATGGCGCTGCGCAATGGCTTCGGCGAGCCGCTCATCCTGCAGCCGCGCCACCCAGCGCCGGCCTGATGCAGAGCGGTCAACGTCGAGGAAATTCTGAGGCGTCACAGGCGCTCAATGCGGATGAGGCGGGGCTTGCTGGCCACGTGGCCATCCTGTTCGATTTTTGAAATGGCGGCGCGGATGGAGGTTTCCAGCGTGTCGTGGGTGATCAGGATGAAGGTCGCGGTTTCACGCTGCAAATCCTTGCTGGGCTTGCCGCGCTGCACGATGCTTTCAATGGAAATTCTCTGGTCGGCGAGAACGCGCGCGATGGCCGCCACTGCGCCCGGCCTGTCAACCAGTTCAAGCGCCACATAGTAGCCGCCCTCGTGGGCCTTGTTGGGCGCCTGCCTGTAGGGCTTGAGCTTTGCGGCTGGAATGCCGAAGGCGGGACGCAGGTTGCCGCGCCCGATATCAACAATGTCAGAGAGCACGGCGGAAGCCGTTGGGTGGGCACCTGCGCCCCGGCCCTCCAGCATGAGATCGCCGGCGAAATCGCCTTTCACCACGACCGCGTTGAAAACACCGTCGGTGTCAGACACGGGCGAGCCCTTGGGCACGAGTGTGGGATGCACGCGTTGCTCGACGCCTTCCGCGTGGGAAACGGCGACGCCGAGCAGCTTGATCTTGTAGCCCATGTCGCTGGCGTTGCGGATGTCGTCAAGGGTGATGGCTTCGATGCCTTCAATCTCGATGGCTTTCAAATTCACTTCCGTCCCGAACGCCAGCGCCGTGACAACCGCCAGCTTGTGGGCGGTGTCGAAGCCGCCGATGTCAAATGTGGGGTCGGCCTCGGCGTAGCCCAGGTCCTGCGCCTCCTTCAAAACTTCCGTGAAGCTCCGGCCTTCATTGGCCATTTTGGTGAGAATGTAATTGCAGGTGCCGTTCATGATGCCAAACAGCTTGGTGACGCGGTTGCCGGCCAGGCCTTCGCGCAAAGCCTTGATGATGGGGATGCCGCCGGCGACCGAGGCTTCAAAATTCAGCGCCACCCCTTTGGCCTCCGCCGCGCGGGCGAGCGCTGCGCCATGGTGGGCGAGCAGCGCCTTGTTGGCGGTGATCACGTGCTTTCCGGCGGCGATTGCCGCTTCAACGGCAGATTTCGCCGGATCGCCCTCGCCTCCCATCAGTTCCACGAACACGTCAATATCGGGTGATTTGGCGAGGCCCACGGGATCATCGAACCATGCCATGGCGGAAAGATCGTGGCCCCGGTCCTTTGCCTTGCGGCGCGCGGCGACGGCGGTGATCCGGATGGCAACGCCCGCCCTGTCGGCCAAAAGCGCCTCATGTTTCCGGATAATATCGAGCACGCCAACACCCACGTTGCCGAGGCCTGCGATGCCGATGCGGAGTGTGTTGGCCATATGAACTCTCTGGTTAGCGGATCACCGTCTTATGGCCGGGGCAGTCTCATTTTGCAAGAAAGGGCGCAAGCGCATGTCTGAGGCGGGAGTCCGGCCTGGCACATTTTTGGCGCCATCGAGGAGGCGGCCAACGGATTGATCCTGCTGGGCTGGAACCCGGCAGTCCGTAAAACTACTCCGCCTCATAGCGCACGAAGGCGAACCGCCGGCTGTCAGGCGACCAGCAGGGGACGTTCATGGTCCCCTGGCCGCCGAACGCGGCGAGCAGGGTTTTTGGGGTTCCGCCGCCGGCTGGCATCAGGCGCAGCTCAATGTTTTTGTCGCGGGGGTGGCCTCGCGTTCCATTCTCATAGGCGACGTAGACGATGTGCTGGCCGTCGGGCGAGGGATGGGGAAACCAGTTGACACGCTCGTCATTGGTCATCTGCTGGGGGGTGCTGCCGTCTGGCCTGATACGCCAGAGCTGGACAGAGCCCTTGATTTCGCCGTTGAACCACACCCATTCGCCGTCCGGCGTATAATCCGGGCCATCGCAGTGGTCGAAGTCGCGGGTGACCTGGAATTCCGGGCCGCCGCCTGCAGGACAGGTGTGGATTTGAAAGGAGGGGCCGCGCTTGGCCACATAGGCCAGGGTTTTTCCATCGGGCGACCAGCCGTGCCAATAGGATGGTGATTTGCCCTGCACCAATGTGGGCGCACCGCCGCCAAACGGAAGCGTGTAGATGCGGCTTCCGCCCGCTTCAAAGGAATCGCTGATCACCAGCATTCTGCCATCGGGGGATATGCCGTGATCATTGTTGCAT
>JANMHO010000313.1:0-1833 GCA_031375195.1 Rhodobiaceae bacterium | reverse complement strand
TTCGCGCTGCCGCCGAATTGGGTTGCCCGGTTGTGCTGATGCATGCGCAGGGCGATCCCCGCACCATGCAGCTCAATCCCCATTATGATGATGTGGCGCTTGATGTTTATGATCATCTGGAAGCCCGCATTGAGGCTTGTGCCGCGGCGGGCATTCCCCGCTCGCGCATTGCTGTTGATCCTGGCATCGGGTTTGGCAAAACCTTTCGCCACAACATTGAATTGCTTAGCCAAATCACCTTGTTTCAAGGGCTGGGTGTCGCGGTTCTGGTCGGCCTGTCGCGCAAGGGTTTTGTTGGCGCGCTGACGGGTGAGAAGATTGCCGGAAACCGGGTGCATGGCTCGGTTGGAGGCGCCGTGCATGCTGCCCTTCACGGGGTTCACATCCTGCGGGTTCATGATGTAAAAGCGACATCGGAAGCACTGGCTGTGGCCATGGCCTCGGTCGATCCACGATCGGCGGAATTCTAGGTTTTGGGGGCCAATGGCATGACACGAAAATATTTTGGAACCGATGGTGTGCGAGGCAAGGCCAATAGCGGTTCGATGACGGCCGAGATGGTTTTGAAAATCGGGTTGGCTACGGGAAATCTCTATCGCCGTGGCGAGCATCGCCATCGGGTGGTGATTGGCAAGGACACGCGGCTTTCCGGTTACATGATTGAGCAGGCGCTGACGGCGGGGCTTCTGGCATCCGGCATGGATGTGTTCCTGCTGGGGCCTATTCCAACGCCGGCCGTCGCCATGCTGACACGTTCCATGCGGGCTGATCTGGGCGTGATGATTTCGGCATCGCATAATCCCTATTTTGACAATGGCATAAAAATATTCGGGCCTGACGGCTATAAGCTGAGCGATGCGCAGGAGCATGAAATTGAGCGCATGGTGGACAATCCGGCGCTGGCCGAGGTTGCCAATCCGGACCAGATCGGGCGGGCAAAACGCATTGAGGATGCGGGCGCCCGCTACATTGAATTTGCCAAACGCACGTTTCCGCGGGATTCAAACCTGGATGGCCTGCGCATTGTCATCGATACGGCCAATGGCGCCGGCTACAAGACAGCGCCGCCCGCATTGTGGGAGCTGGGCGCTGAAATCATCCACATCGGCGATGAGCCAAACGGTTTCAACATAAATGAGAAATGCGGGTCGACCGCGCCGCAGGCCATGTGCGACCGGGTGCGTGAAACGCGCGCCGACATTGGCATCGCCCTTGATGGCGATGCGGACCGGGTGATCATTTCCGACGAAAAGGGCCAGGTTATTGACGGCGATCAGGTGATGGCGCTGGTGGGCAAGTCAATGCATGAGCGCGGCCAGCTTGCAGGCGGAGGCCTGGTGGCTTCGGTCATGTCCAATCTCGGCCTTGAACGGTTCGTTGCGTCGCTTGGGTTGACGCTGGCCCGTTCTGCCGTTGGCGATCGCTATGTGGTGGAGCATATGCGGGCCCATGGTTTCAATTTGGGAGGCGAGCAATCGGGCCACATCATCCTGTCGGATTTTTCCACGACTGGCGATGGCTTGCTGGCAGCACTTCAAGTCTTGGCTGAAGTGAAGCGGGCGGGGAAACCGGTGAGCGAAGTGTGCAAGATGTTTGATGCTGTGCCGCAGGTTTTGAAGAACGTGAAGTTCAAGAGCGGCAAGCCTTTGGACGACAAAGATGTCATGCAGGCCATTGCCGATGCCCAGGCGCGGCTTGGCAAGAGTGGCCGGCTGGTCATTCGGCCATCGGGAACGGAACCGCTTATTCGCGTGATGGCGGAAGGCGATGACGCCAAGTTGGTGAATGCCCTTGTTGATGAGCTGTGCGGGGTTATTTCGAAGGCTGCGGCGT
>JANMHO010000172.1:0-3454 GCA_031375195.1 Rhodobiaceae bacterium | reverse complement strand
TCATAGGCTTTGCCGGCCGATATCCAGTTGGTCATCAGGCTCTGGGCCTGGTCGCGCGACCAGCTGGCGGTCTGTTCGTCGATGATGTTGAGCTTCACAGTGCAGCGGCCATCACCCATCACGTCATGGATGTCCTTGGTGCGTTGCACGGCGGCCTGGTTCGAGAGTTCACCCACCATGATATAGACATTGGCTTCTTCTTTGCCCGCCGCCTTCAAAAGGTTGCAGACCTCGATAGTTTCCAGCGTGCCGGAGTCGACTTCGTTGGAAGCAACGAAAGCCTGATTGTCTGGCAATGTGTCAATGTTGATCGGCTGGCGGTTCACGTAAACCAGGGGGATGCCGGCAGCGGCAGCTGCATCCGACATGGCCTGGGTTGCCGATGTGTCAACCGGGTTTACGATGATGGCCTGCACGCCCGAAGCGGCAAAGTTCTTGATCTGGTCAAGCTGCTTGGCAACATCATTGCCAGCATCTTCGATCTGAACCGAAGCGTCCATGCTCTTTGCCTGTGCTTCAATGCCGTTGCGGAGAACGGTGAGGAAGTTGTCGTCAAACAAAGCCATTGAGACGCCGATTTTTGTTTCCGCAAGAGCCGAACCTGACATCAATGTAGCCATGGCAGCGGCAAGAATGTATTTCTTCATATTTCTATCTCCTCCATAAGAGTGTCCGGTCGCACTCAATTGTTAGCCGGATCTAGGGTAATATTCACAGACAGCTTTTTCACGCCCTGGTTCCAACCCGCTGGCACGCGGGCAGAATCAAGGCATGTTTGGCCACATGCTGGAAAACATTTCTAACCTCCCAAACTTTCCCATTTGCACTTTGTAATCAGCGCATTATGGGTTCGCAGGAACCAAGATGGAATATTTGATACATCCCGATCCCAATTTGAACAGAATATTCCAAAAACTCTGAGAGTCAAACACTCCCGTTGTCCGCTGGCTGATTACCTATCATAATATTTCAGAAAAACCAAAAGCTGTTTTGATAGACAGTTTCAAATATTCTCGCTGATGAATAGCTCGGCCTGGAGCTGGACTTGGCTGCTGCCATCGAAGCGTTCACCGCTGGCGGCGCGCGCCATGGCATCGACAGCCAAGGCTGCGAGTTTGGTCATGGGCGTTGAAAGGACCATATCAATGGTGCCGTCGATCAAGGCGCTGCGCGTGACGGGCATCAGCTCGTTGCAAACAGCTACGATGCGGTCTCCCGCCTTCTCATCGCGCAATGCCCGGATCAGGCCTTCCATGCCGCCGCCGCACATGTAAATCCCCACAAGGTCCTTGTTGCTTGAAATCATGTTGACGACAGCTTCGTAGGCGATGCGTTGATCGTCGAGGTTCACCAGCGGTTCGAGCAACTGGAATTCCAGCGCGTTTTCACGCATGAAGCTGCGAAAGCTGATTTCGGCGGTCTCCTGGCTGAGATAGCGGTGGCTGCCGAGCAAGATGCCAATCTTGCCGGGTTTTTTGGCGAGTTTCGAAATGGTCCAGGCGGCGGTTCTCCCCGCTTTTCGGGCATCAACGCCGATATGGCCGAAGCAGGCCGGCGTTGTCAGCCCGCTCAGCAGGGTGAGAACGAACTTGCCCTTGGCCACCATCTCTTCAATAGCTTCGCTCACCAGAGGATGATCCACGGCGACGACTGCCAGCACATCGACGCGGGCGCCAATCTCGCGGATTTTCGCGGCGATGAACGACGGCACGAGCTCATCCATGAACTCAACGACGGGCTTTCCCCGGATAGAAGTTGAAGACTTGGTCGCCTGCGAAAGCTCGGCGGCCAGCGCCTTGTAAAAATCATCATGGCGCTTTTGCAGCAGGAAACCCAAGGTCACCTGCCTCACCTCGGTCATGCGCTGCCGCAACAAGCCAGTGGCGTGATAGCCGATGGCTTCGGCCGCCGCCACGACACGCAGCGCCGTGTCTTCGCGCACGGGCAGGCGCCTGTTCAGAACCCGATCAACAGTTGCAACGCTGACCCCGGCTTTTCGGGCAAGATCGGCAATGGTTGCTCGTTTACTCACTTGATTTCCTTTTCGGCTCTAAAAAAGCATCTATCACATGCAAGTTTATGATGCAATATGATAGAATATTTCATCAGATGGATTGTCTTGGCGGCGCGACGGGGCTATTGCAAGGATCAAAATTGGAGGCTTGGACATGAATATAATGGCAACTCCGCGTGACTATGGCCTGCTGGGCCGCGATGCAAAAATGGCGGAGGAAATGGGGTTGGCTTCGGCCCAATGGTATCAGTGCCCGATGCCCCGCAAGCGGCTCAAGGAACTCATGGTCAGGAAAGACGGCCCAGCAATCCGCGATACGCTCATCTGGTTTGCCGCCTTTGCTGTGACAGGCGGGTTTGCCTATTATTTCTGGCCAACATGGTTGGCGCTGCCGTTTTTTATCGCTTACGGTGTGCTCTACGGTTCTTCAACCGACTCGCGCTGGCACGAGTGTGGCCACGGCACGGCTTTCAAGACCCGCTGGATGAATGATGTTGTCTACCATGTGGCGTGCTTCATGATCATGCGCGAACCCACGGTCTGGCGCTGGAGCCACACGCGCCATCACACGGATACCATCATTGTCGGGCGCGACCCGGAAATCTCCATCATGCGGCCAACCTGGATATTGCGGGTCATTTCCCTGTTTTTCGCGATTCCACAGACCTGGGGTGCGATCAAAAGCATCACGCGGCATGCGGCCGGAACCATAGGCGAGGAGGAAAAAACCTTTATCCCCGAGATGGAGCGCGGCAGGGTCATTCTCACCGCGCGCATCTGGGTTGTGATCCACGCGGCAATTCTGGCCAGCGCGATCTATTCGGGTTCGATCCTTCCACTGCTGTTCTTCGGGCCGCTTCCCACCATGTATGGCGCCTGGGTGCATGTCATGACGGGGCTGACCCAGCATGGCGGGCTGGCTGAAGACGTGCTGGATCACCGCCTGAACAGCCGCACCGTGCTTATGAATCCAATTCTACGCTTTATTTACTGGAATATGAATTACCATGTGGAGCACCACATGTTTCCCATGATTCCATATCATGCTTTGCCTGCCCTTCATGAAGACTTAAAGCCTTACATGCCAAAACCCTGTTCCAGCGTTCTTGCCGCCTACCGCGAAATTATTCCTGCCATTTGGCGCCAGCGCAAGGAACCGAACTGGCATATTGAACGTGAGCTGCCTTCAGGTGTAAGACCTGTCGAATCTTTGGGAGACTGATTCAATTGACGAAATGGATTGATGTTTGCGCCACGTCGGATATTGACGCGGAAGACGTGATGCGGTTTGACCACGGGGGCCAGACCTTTGCCATTTACCACTCGCCAGACGGCAAGTTCTACGCCACTGACGGTCTTTGCACCCATGAAAAGGTGCATCTGGCAGATGGCCTGGTGATGGACAACATCATTGAATGCCCCAAGCACAATGGCCGCTTT
>JANMHO010000169.1:0-4027 GCA_031375195.1 Rhodobiaceae bacterium | reverse complement strand
CCCGGAAGAACTGAATTCAAAACCGGCCAGAAACTGAACTTGAAACCAATAGCCCAGCATGTGCACCGCTTCGGCGATGATGAAATGCGCCTCGCAAACTGACCAGGACACACAACCATGACAATACGCACTTTGATATGGCATGAGCACCGCCATGAAAAATCCAACGAACTGGTCGCCTCGCTCTATCCGCAAGGCATGCACGGCGCCTTGAAGAAGGCCTATGACGGCGACGGGGAATTCGTTGTCGACACGGCATTGCTGGATGACGATGCCGAGCATGGCCTCAGCGTCAAGCGCCTGGCCGAGACCGACGTGCTGTTGTGGTGGGGCCATGTGGCCCACGGCGAAGTGAAAGACGAGATCGTCGAGCGCGTCGCCAAGCGGGTCTGGGAAGGCATGGGGCTCATCGTCCTGCACTCCGGCCATTTCTCCAAGATCTTCAAGCGGCTCATGGGAACGCCCTGCGCCTTGAAGTGGCGTGAGGCGGGCGAGAATGAGCGCGTCTGGATCACCAACCGGAACCACCCCATCGCCGCTGGCCTGCCTGAATGCATCGAGATCGAGCATGAGGAAATGTATGGCGAGCCCTTCTCGATTCCGGAGCCGATGGAAACCTTGATGATTTCATGGTTCGAAGGCGGCGAAGTGTTCCGCTCTGGTGTCACCTACCAGCGCGGGGCTGGAAAGATTTTCTATTTCCGCCCCGGCCATGAAGCCTATCCCACCTTCCACAACCCGCAAGTGCTGCAAGTGATCAAGAACGCCACCCGCTGGGCCTATAATCCGGCTGCGGCGTGGACAGGCGTTCACGACGCCCCCAACGTGCCGCACGACAAGGCGCCCGTGCCGCTTGAAGTGAAGGGGCCGCGCCTGCACCAGGATGGCGAGGCGGGATACAGATAATGGGCAAGCCCCGCATTCTCATTCTTGGCACCGGCGGCATGGCGAACCAGCATGTCAATTTGCTGCGCGATGACAGCCGCGTTGAAATCGCCGCCGCCGCCGATGTTGACTTGGGCCGCGCCAAGGATTTCGCCGCCAGGCACAATATCGCCAATGCCTTCGGCTCCCTTGATGATGCCATCAAGTGGGGCGAATTCGACGCGGCGATGAATGTGACCCCCGACAGCATTCATTATCCAACCACGATGAAACTCCTGGCGGCGGGCAAGCATGTCTTGTGCGAGAAGCCGTTGGCCGAAAACTTCGCGCTGGCCGATGAAATGGCAGCGGTCGCGGACAAGGCAGGCCTCGTCAACATGGTGAACCTGAGCTACCGCAATGTGGCCGCCGTTTCCACCGCCCGCGACCTGATAGCTGCCGGCGAAATCGGCGAGGTGCGCCATGTCGAAGCGAGCTACCGCCAGAGCTGGCTGGTGGCCAACAACTGGGGCGATTGGAAAACCGATCCAAAATGGCTGTGGCGGCTTTCGGAGCGGCATGGCTCCAAGGGCGTCCTCGGCGATGTCGGCATCCACATCCTGGATTTCACCACGCTTGCCATCGGCATGATGCCCGTTTCAGTGCAGGCGCGCCTGAAGACGTTCCACAAGGCGGAAGGTGACAGGATCGGCGAATATTCCCTCGATGCCAATGACAGCGCCACCATGAACGTGGAATTTTCCAATGGGGCCCTGGGCGTCATTCACGCCAGCCGCTTCATGACAGGTTATGCCAATGATCTGAAGCTCGCCGTGTTTGGCACCAGGGGCGGGCTTGAGCTGCACCACGCCATGGATTCAACCCGGCTCAGCATCTGCTCTGGCGATGACGTTCACAACCAGGCCTGGCGGAGTATTGTCGCGGCGCCGGTTGAAACCAATCACCGCAGGTTCGTGACAGCGCTCATCGATGGAAAGCCCGGCGAGCCATCCTTCCGGCGCGGGGCTGATCTGCAAAAGGTTCTCGATCTCTGTCAAACCCCAGAAGCAGGTGGCGCAGCCCGCGTGCGTTAGTCTATATGATGCGCGCACATGATAAATCTCCGGACACCGCGCGCCGCGCTCATGATGGTCTTCTCAGCCTTTGGCGCAACCGTCGGCTGTTGGGTGGGATCCATCCCGCAGGTGATGGCTGCCGCCGGCATTGACAGCTTCAATCTCGGCATAGCCCTCACGCTGTCCAGTCTGGCAGGTGTGATCGCCATGGCGTTGGGCGGAATCATCGGCCGCAGGTTCTCAAATCGGTCTGTCATGCTGGCCATCATTCCCGTTCTGGCCCTCAATATTGTGCTGCTGCTTGTTGCCGCCTCCCCCTGGATATTCTTTGCCAGCCTCACTGCTTTTGGCGCAACTCTCGGCTTCCTTGACATGGCCATGAACGCCGAAGCCAGCGCCATAGAGCATGATTTGGGCAGGCCCATATTCACCACCTTCCATGCTTTCGTTTCAATTGCCATTGCGTTGCTTGCGATAACTTCGAGTTTTATTTCCGCAATGGTGGCCCCCTTTGCCACCAGCTGCCTGGGCGTTGTGATACTGGCGATTGCGTGGGTTATGGTCCACGACCTTGTGCCGCACCGCCTGATTGCCACGGGCAAGGCTGGCGGACTTTCCAATTTGCCGTCAAAACTCCCCCTTGTCCTCATCGGCATGGCCGTGGGGCTGGTCGTGACGGCTGAAACGTCAACCCTGTTTTGGTCGGCGAAACTGCTGAATGAGCAAGCCCCGGCTTTGGCTTCGATCGCGGGCCTCGGCATTGCGTTCTATGGAAGCTGCAACGCCCTCATCCGGTTCATGGGCGACAGCCTCCGGGCCAAATTCAATGATATGCCGCTCATGCTGGCCTCGCTTGCCTTGGCGGCGGTTGGTTTCGCGACGCTCGGGCTTTCGAGTTCCTTCGCCGTGAACGTGATCGCCTTCGCCTTGGTTGGCTTTGGCCTGGCCATCCTCTTTCCCTGCCTGTTCAACATGGCGGCGGCCCAGGTGCCGGCCAACCGTGGCGCAAGCCTGGGCTTTGTGTCCCTCATCGCAGGCCCGCCCCGCGTGCTCGCCCCCTGGGCCTTCGGCTGGATCGCCACCGGTCATTCAATGAGCTTCGCCTTCGGCCTCTGCGCCCTGCTGCTCGCCGTGGCCTTCGCGCTGGTTGCAAGCCTGCGCAGCCTCACGCACGGTGCCCGCGTAAAAACCGCTTGACATTTAACCATATGGATAAATAATATCCTCCAGGCAAAAACCTGGGAGAATGATCATGCTGGAACCTCGCATTGTGTCACATGCCGAATGGCTCGCCTCGCGCAAGGCCCTGCTCGCCGAGGAAAAGGCCTTCACCAAAGCCCGTGACGGGCTCTCCGCCAGGCGCCGCGAAATGCCCTGGGTGAAGGTTGAAACGGACTACGCTTTCACTGGTCCCAGGGGCAAGGAAACGCTTGCCGATCTATTCGAAGGCCGCAGCCAGCTCATCATCTATCATTTCATGTATGGTCCCGATTGGGAGCAGGGCTGCAAGAGCTGTTCCTTCTGGGCTGACAATTTCAACGACATCATTGTGCATCTCAACCAGCGCGACGTCAGCATGGTTGCCATCTCAACAGCGCCTCTCGCCACACTCCAGGCCTTCGCCAAGCGCATGGGATGGAATTTCAAATGGCTGTCATCCGGCGGCTCGACTTTCAACCAGGACTTCGGCGTATCCCCGGCGCCAGGCAAAACGCTGGACTACAACTACGGCACAGCCATCAGGGAAATGACAGAAATGCCTGGCATCAGCGTATTCGCCAGGGACAAGACGGGAGCCATCCACCATACCTATTCCACCTATGGCCGTGGCCTCGATATGCTGAACGGCGCCTATCACCTGCTCGACCTCGTGCCCAAGGGCCGCGATGAAGCGGGATTGCCCCTCACCATGAGCTGGCTGAAGCACCGCGACAGCTATTGAAGCGCCGGGGATAGCCTTGTAAACGCTGCCTGAGGCAGGGAGCGTGGAGCATGAAAGCAAAAATAAAATGGCTGGACGGCAGGGCCTTTGTGGGCGAGTCAGGCTCCGGCCACGCGGTGGTGATGGATGGCGCGCCTGAATCCGG
>JANMHO010000305.1:0-4862 GCA_031375195.1 Rhodobiaceae bacterium | reverse complement strand
GGGCCCAGTGAAGGCTCGCGCAAGCAGACAATGGCTTTCTTGCCAATGCGGTTGAGCCCGTCGCCCAGGCCGACAGTGGTCGTGGTTTTGCCTTCGCCCGCAGGCGTTGGGTTGATGGCGGTGACCAGAATGAGCTTGCCGTCTTTCTTGGAAGCCAGGCTGTCAATGTAATCGAGATGCACCTTTGCCTTGGTGTGGCCATAGGGAATGAGGTCTTTCTCAGGAATGCCAAGGGCCTTGCCCACCTGCATGATCGGTTTCATCTTGGCTTCGCGCGCGATTTCGATGTCGCTTTTGACAGTCATGGTGAGAAAGTCCTTCCCTGTGAGAAAATTTTATAACGTTTCTTGCTATAGCCGCCATCATGATGCGATGCTGCTTGCGACGTATCTACGGCAAATATTGACGAAGGCAAGCCATGAGAAATTTTGATCAACCCGGCAGGTCGCCAGCCGTGGCCGCCAATGGCATGGCCGCCACCTCTTCGCCGCTTGCCACATTGGCGGCTGTCGACGTGCTGCGCGCCGGTGGCAATGCCATCGACGCGGCGATCACGGCCTCTGCCATTCTCTGTGTAACCGAACCCCATATGACCGGCATCGGCGGCGATTGCTTCGCCCTGGTCGGCAAGCCCAATGGCGCGATAGCGGGGTTGAATGGTTCCGGTCGTTCTGCAGCGAAAGCCGATGCAGACTGGCTCAGGAAATCCGACCTCACGGAAATTTCTCCTCGCAGCGTTCATGCCATCACGGTTCCCGGCGCCATTGACGCCTGGGATCAGCTTTTAACCGAACATGGATCGATGACGCTGGCTGAGGCTTTGGCGCCAGCAATTGCCCTGGCCGAACAGGGCGTGGCGACCACAGCGCGGGTTGCCCATGATTGGCCTGCAAGTGAAGCGCTGCTCGCTGCCGACGAAGGTGGGGCAAAGCATTATTTGCTGGATGGCAAGGCCCCCCGCATGGGCCAGATCATGGCCTATCCCGCCCTGGCCAAGACCCTGAAGCATATCGCGAGGCATGGCCGCGACGGATTCTATACGGGCGAAATCGCCGACGGCATGGTGAGCCACTTGGCCAGGCACGGCTCGCTGCTCTCGCTTGAGGATTTTGCCGCAACCGAATCAACCTGGGTGAAACCCATCCATGCGAATTTTGCCGGGGCTGATATTTATGAAATCCCGCCCAATGGCCAGGGTCTCACCGTTCTCATAACCCTGAACATCCTGAGCCATTTTGGCCTCCGCCGCTTCGATCCCGGAAGCCCCGAACGCCACCATCTGGAAATCGAAGCGCTGAAACTCGCCTGGACCTTGCGGAACCGCCACATCGCTGATCCAGACTTCGCCGATATTCCCGTAAGCGAGCTGCTCAGCGCCGAGACCTCGCAAAAATTGGCGGGCATCATCGACATAGGCCACAGTTCCGATGGCGTCATAACATTGCCAAGTTCCGATACGGTCTATCTCTCGGTCGTTGACAAGAACCGCCTCAGTGTATCCTTCATCAATTCGATCTATTGGAATTTCGGCGCGGGGGTCGTGACGCCCAACTCCGGCATCACCTTGCAAAACCGTGGCGCAGATTTTGTCACCAGGTCCGGCCACCCCAACTGCATCGGCCCCTCAAAACGTCCGCTTCACACCATTATCCCGGCCATGGCCAAAAAAGAGGGCAAAATCGACATGGCCTTCGGCGTCATGGGCGGCAATTTTCAGCCCATGGGCCACACCATGGTGGCCGTTAACCGTTATATTTATGGAATGGACCCGCAGGAAGCCCTGGATTTCCCCCGCTGTTTCCCCGAAAACGGCGAGGTTTTGGTTGAGCGCGCGATTCCCGCCGCTGTCGTGGCAGGCCTCAAAAGCAAGGGCCATCGCGTTGTTTTATCGGACGAACCCTTGGGTGGCGGGCAGGCCATCGCCATTGACCACATCCAGGGAATTCTGATCGGCGGCTCCGATCACCGCAAGGACGGTTTTGCCCTGGGTTATTAGCAAATTTACCCGCCAAATTTCGCTTCTGTTTACGATTGCTCAGCTAGTTTGCCCCAAACTGAGATTTCCCGGCATTACGAACCAGCCATACACGCCATGGAGGCGACTTGAGCACCGAAGTCAAAACTTTACCCGTGTTTTCGTTCGAAGCCGAAACGGAAGCTGCCGCGCCAGCGTCGTCAGGCGAAGCTGCTGTCGCAGCGCACGCACAAGTGATCGATGCCGAGGCCTTGCAGCACATCAGGCGCGCGGTTGAGGCGGCAGAGGAAGCCACCTACCATTGGATCATTGAAACCGATGAAATCCAGTGGAGCTCCAACATCGAATCAGTGCTTCACTGCAAGCCGGATCAGGTGCCTACCGGCCGGGCCTACGCGAATCTCCTGGATGGCGAAAGCACCGCCAGCCGCTACGAAACCATCATGCTTGACCAGTCAACCGACAATGGGTCGGGTGTTTCTTTTCAAATTGAGTGTTTCTTCAAGCCCGAAGGCCGCGCCAGCAGAAGGGGATTTTGGCTGGAAGACAAGGGCAAATGGTTTAGCGGCAAGAACGGACGGCCAGCGGAAGCTTACGGCGCAATTCGAAGAATTGATGATCGCCACAACCGTGAGGAGCACCTGAGCTTCCTCGGCAGTTACGATCCGCTCACCGGCATGATGAGCCGTGGACGCCTGACTGAAGCCCTGGGCGAAACCATAGTCAACGCCTACCGCGAACAGCAGGACTGCGCCTTTCTGATCGCCGCCGTCAATAATCTCGCCGTCGTCAATGAGGCCTATGGCTACGAGGTGGCCGACGAAGTGATCGCCGCCATGGGCAAGCGGCTGCGCCAGATGGTGCGCGCCGGCGACGCAATCGCCCGTTATTCCGGCAGCAAGTTCGGCATCATTCTAGCTGACTGCAATGGCGAGGAGCTCGAGGTCGCGATTGAACGGTTTGTCAATATCGCCCGCGAAAGCGTCATTGAAACCGAGCACGGCCCCGTTTGGGCCATGCTGTCCATCGGCGCCGTCGTCGTGCCGACCAACGCCCATAACGCCACCATCGCGCTGGCGCGCGCCGAGGAAGCGTTGACCGAGGCCCGGCGCCTGCCATCCGATGGTTCTGTCATATATCAGCCGTCTTCCAAGCGCCTGGCGGAACGCGGGTGGAACGCCAAGAGCGCCGCGGAAATTGTAAGGAGCCTCAAGGATGACCAGTTCAAGCTGGGTTTCCAGCCCATAGTGGACTCCAGAACCAGGGAAATCGTTTTTCACGAAGCGCTGCTGCGCATGACGGACGACGAGAACAGGATGATCACCGCGGCCCACCTCATTCCCGTCGCCGAAAAACTGGGCCTTGTCCGCCTCATTGACCGCGCCGTTGCCCAAAAGGCGATCGCCGCCCTGCACCGCCATCCGCAAGCCTGCCTTTCCATAAATGTGTCAGGCCTGACCGCGACCGATCCCCGCTGGTTCAATCAGCTCATCGCCATCATTTCCGCCAATCAATCCGTGGCCGAGCGGCTGGTCATCGAAATCACCGAAACAATAGCGCTGGGCAACATCAAGGAAACCTTGGGCTTTGTCGAAGCCTTGCGCAATATTGGCTGCAGTGTCGCCATTGACGATTTCGGCGCAGGCTTCACCTCGTTCCGCAACCTCCGCGACCTGCCGGTCAATATCGTGAAGCTCGATGGTTCGTTCTGCCGCAACCTGAAGGAAAATTCCGCCAACCAGTATCTGGTCCAGACGCTCACGGACCTGGGGCATAAATTTGGCCTGAAGGTCATTGCCGAATGGGTTGAAACCCGCGAGGACGCCGATATCCTGACCAGGTGCCGCGTTGATTGCCTGCAGGGCTATCACTTCGGCGTCCCGTCGTTCACCTTGCCCTGGCCGGAAACCGGCCAGCCAAATTTCACCAATTTCATCGTGCCAGAGTCCCAACGCGTGAAATTGGAGGGGCCAGAGAATGCGCTGCAGCTCGAGCTGGCCACTGCCAAGGACCAGCTGATGGCAACGCTCGACACGTCCGCCCAGGACACCAATGAGAATTTGGGCGAGGAGCTGTCCCGCCTGCGACTTGCCATCCAGTCCCTCGACAAGCACTTTCGCGAATAAGCTCCGGCATAATTCGCGCTGGACGGGGCGGCCAATTCCTGAAAGAGTTCCGGTGACCACCTCTTGACCGGAGCGCTCCCATGAACAAGCCCCACAATCCCGACTCAGCGCAGAATGCCGCCTTGGCCCGCATGCAGCAATTCATGTCGGCTTCACCTGTGCCTTCGATTTCAACCGAGCTTCTGGCCACCGCCGACGGCGAATTGAACCGCGAGCTCAATCACTTTCTCTTTGATCCGCCCGCCAATCCTGATTTGCTGAAAGGCAAGCGCATTGCGATCTGCTGCACCAATGGGGTTGAGGAAGTTGAAATCATCGGTTCGATCCGCTGGCTCACCGAGCGGGGCGCCATCGTCCACATCGTATCGCCGCGCATCGGCGAATTTCCGCCAAGCCTCGGCCTGCGCTTTCCCGCCATCGCCCAAACCCATGTGCTTTCCGTGCGGCTGATGGAAAATGCCGGCTGGCTAAAAATTGACTGCTACATGGATGAGGCGAAGGTCGCTGACTATGACGCCATGATCCTGCCCGGCGGCAGCTGGAATCCGGATTTCTTGCGCGCCGACAAGGACGCACAGAATTTTACCCGCGACATGCATGCGGCTGGCAAACCAACCTGCGGCATCTGCCACGGCCCCTGGGTGATGGTGAGCGCCAGAATGCTCAAAGGCAAGAAGGCCACCGCCGTCTGGAACATTCAAATTGACCTCGAAAACGCCGGGGCTACAGTCATCGACGAACCCTGCGTGGTGGACGGCAAC
>JANMHO010000163.1:0-2551 GCA_031375195.1 Rhodobiaceae bacterium | reverse complement strand
CAGGCGCGGGAACAGTTTTTCCCCGGCTATGCCGAAGTGATGACGCGCATTGGCCGCGAGCGCGGATGGCCGCCCACAACGCGGGCGCAATTTGACGCCTCATGCGCCCCCAGCGGGCATTTGATCATTGGCAATCCGGATGATGTGGCGCGGAAAATCATCGGGCTTCATGAAATATTCGCAAATGACCGTATTCTGGTCCAAATGGGCCTCGGCTCATTGCCGCACAAGGATATGCTGCGGGCCATTGAGTTGATGGGCCGCGAAGTGGCACCCCGTGTGCGCGATGCTGTAGGAGACAAGACATGACACTTCCTCACATTCCTGATCCCGTTCTGGGTGACACCGCCTCCGTGAACGCCTTGCCCACGGTTATCATCCCTCGCGTGCGCGACATCGGTGCTTTTGAAGTGCGCCGCGCGCTGCCTTCCATCGAACGGCAGATGATCGGGCCGTTCATTTTCTTTGACCAGTTTGGCCCCATCACCATGAAGGCGGGCGAGGGGCAGGATGTCAGGCCGCATCCGCATATCGGGCTCTCAACCGTCACCTGGCTGTTTGACGGCATGATGTTTCATCGCGACAGTTTGGGATCGCAACAGGCCATCCAGCCCGGCGAATTGAACTGGATGACGGCAGGCAAGGGCATCGTGCATTCCGAGCGCACACCGGAAGCGGAGCGCGCGGGAGCACAAGGTGTTTGGCATCCAGAGCTGGGTGGCGCTGCCCAAGGCGCATGAGGATACGCCGCCGGGATTTGAGCATGTCGCCATGTCTGCGCTTCCCCTGATCACCGATCATGGACGCGAGGTGCGCGTTGTCGCAGGCGATATCTATGGCGCAACGTCTCCGGTGAAAACCCATTCAGCATTGTTCTATGCCGATGTGAAGCTTGCATCGGGTGCAAAACTGCCATTGCCGAAAGAGCACGAGGAGCGGGCCATTTATGTGGTTGAGGGCACTGTTGAAATTGGCGGGCAGGTGCATGGGGCCAACCAGCTTCTGGTTTTCCGCGCGGGCGATGCGATTACGATAGCCGCCGCCACGCACACGCGCTTCATGATGCTGGGCGGCGAGCCGATGGACGGGCCCCGCCACATCTGGTGGAATTTTGTGTCTTCCTCCAAGGAGCGGATTGAGATGGCCAAGGAAGAATGGCGGCGCGGACGCTTTGACATTGTGCCGGGCGACGAGAAAGAGTTTATCCCGCTGCCTGCGGCTTAACAGACAACGGGATGTGACTCGCATCAAACCATGATCTGGCTTCCCACTTCCACCACCCTGTCAGCGGGGAGGCGGAAGTAGTGGCTGGCGTTGTTAGCGTTGCGGGCAAGGCCGATGAAAAGTTTGTCCTGCCACATGGGCATGCCCTCGTGCTTGGATGCCTGCACATTGCGGCGCGACAGGAAGAACGACGTGGTCATGATGTTGAAGCGGAAGCCCAGCTTTCGCGCCAGTGCCATGGCGTGGGGCACGTCAGGGGTTTCCGAATAGCCGTAATTGACAACGAGGCGGCTGAACTGATCAGTCAGCTTTTCCAGTTTCACCTTATCCGCATTGGCAACGGTTGGCAGGTCGCTGGTGCGGATGGTGAGCACGATATTGTTCTCATGCAGCACCTTGTAGTGTTTCAGGCTGTGCAGCAATGCGGTGGGCGCGCTTTCCGGGTCGGAAGTGAAGAACACTGCCGTTCCCGGCACACAATGCGGTGGGCGCTTTGACAGGCTCTTTACCAGATCCGCCAGCGGCACTTCAAGCTTGCGGGTTTTGGCAAACAGGATTTGCGTGCCGCGCCGCCACGTCCACATCACCAGCATGAGTAGCGCGCCAAGACCCAGGGGCACATAGCCGCCATCATGGACTTTTAGCGAATTGGCACCCAGGAAAATTACATCCAGGGCTAGCAAAGGCAGCAACATGGCAAGCGTTGCCCACAGGGGCCATTGCCAGTTTTTCCAGATGACGAAGATGGCCATGATGGAGGTAACAACCATCGTGCCCGTCACCGCGATGCCATAGGCGGAAGCGAGGCTTCCCGAAGTCTTGAACATGAGCACCAGCACGATGACACCAAACATGATGAGCCAGTTGATCTGCGGCAGATAGATTTGGCCGGCATTTGATTCCGATGTGAAGCGGATTTCCATGCGAGGCAGCAGGCCCAGCTGAATGGCTTGCCGTGTCAGCGAAAACGCACCGGTGATAACCGCTTGGCTGGCGATGATGGTTGCAGCGCTTGCCAGCACCACCATGGGAATGAGCGCCCATGGCGGCATCATCAGATAGAAGGGGTTTTCCACGGCGGCAGGGTTGCTCAAGAGCAACGCGCCCTGGCCAAGATAGTTGATGACGAGGGCCGGGAACACCACAATGATCCAGGCCAATTGGATGGGGCGTTTGCCGAAATGGCCGAGATCGGCATAGAGCGCTTCGGCGCCGGTGACCGCGAGGAACACGGCACCCAGCGTGACAAGGCCGATCATGCCATGATTACCCAGAAATTGAATGGCGTGATGGGGACTGAAGGATAGCAGCACAGCGGGATTGTCGC
>JANMHO010000107.1:0-2635 GCA_031375195.1 Rhodobiaceae bacterium | reverse complement strand
CATCGGCTGGGCTGCGGCTTCGATCACGAGCGCCATTCAGGTGAAGCTGCTTGTTGGCATTATCGGGCTTTCCTATTGCATTGAAGCCATATTGAATTTTCATCGCAATTTGCCGCCACGGCCTGCGGATGTGCCGCGCGGCCTCTTCTGGGGAACGATCGCGGGCTTCACCAGCTTCGTGTCGCACGCGGGCGCGCCACCCTATCAGATGTATGTGCTGCCCCAGCGCCTGGAGAAGATGGTTTATGCGGGAACGTCGACCATTATCTTCGCCATCATCAATTTGCTGAAACTGCCGCCCTACTGGTTTCTGGGACAGGTTAACATCGGCAGCCTTGAAACAGGCATGTATCTCGCACCCGTCGCGATTTTGGGCGCCTGTCTGGGCTACAAGCTCACTTCGATCATTCCCCAGAAACTGTTCTTCCGCATTGTGGAAGTGGCGTTGTTTCTGGTTTCGCTGAAATTGATTTATGACGGTTTTACCGGATTGACAAACAGCTGAAGTCTCTGCCAGTTTCCTTGTTGGGTGGGGGCGCAACTGGAGTCACAGATGACAAAATTCCGTTCTGCAACGCTTGCCGCATTCCTCTTCTTGTTCACCATGTTAATCCCCGCGCAGGCTGCGGAAGGTGGCCGGGTTGTGCTTGTGCTTGATGCGTCGGGCTCCATGTGGGGGCAGATTGACGGCAAGACGAAAATGGAAATCGCCAAGGACGTGGTGGGCTCGGTCGTTGGCAGCTGGAAACCGGAGGACGAGCTTGGTCTGGTGGCTTATGGCCACCGCGAGAAGGGGTCGTGCACCGATATTGAAGTGCTGCGCGAGGCTGGCCCGCTTGATGGCGCTGACTATATGTCGGCCGTCAACGCCTTGAACCCGAAGGGCAAGACGCCGATGACGGCGGCGGTGCGCATGGCGGCGGAATCCCTCAAGTTCACCGAGAAGACGGCAACCGTCATCCTCGTATCCGACGGCATTGAGACCTGCGATGTGGACCCCTGCGCCGTTGCCGAAGAGCTTGAGAAGCTGGGCGTCAATCTCACCGTCCACACGGTTGGTTTCGGCCTTGATAACGAGGGTGCGGTTGGCCAGCTCAAATGCCTGGCTGAAAAGACCGGAGGCACCTATTCGACGGCTGACAATGCGAGTGAACTGCAGGAAGCGCTCACAAAAACCGTTGAGGCAAAAGCGCCCGAGCCGGCGCCTGAGCCCGCTGCTCCTGAATTCAATTTCATTGGCCATGTGGTGATGGCTGAAGGTGTTGATCTATCGCCGCCTTATAATTCCGCCAGTTGGGATTTTTTTGAAGCGGTTGGCGGCCAGGCAGGCAACGGCGTCAAGACCGAATATGGCATAGAAACCAAAACAAATTTGCCAAAGGCTGGTGACTACATCGCCAGAATTTCGGTTGACCTGGCGCAAATCGAAGTGCCGGTCAAAATTGAGGCCGGCAAGGCAACAACGCTGGACACAAGCCTGGAGGCCGGAGTTTTGAATGTGTCTGGAACGATGGATGGCACGACGCCTCTCACGGACTCTGGCACAACCTGGGAACTTCTGGATGCGAATGGCAGAGTCCTGGCTACAAAATACAATCCGGAAGTGTCGTTCCTGGCTGCTGCAGGGGCCTACAAGATCAGGCTGAAACTTGGCACGGCAATGGCGGAGCAGGATGCGCGGATTTCGGCTGGCAAGACGGTCGCGCAGTCGGTTTCTCTGGGTGCCGGCGTTATCGAAGCCAGCGGCGTGTTCAGCACTGGTGGACAGGCTGTGCCCGAAAGTGCGGCGATCGAATTGCGCAAGGGTGAGCCCGGCCTTGATGGAAAACATGAATGGATCACCACCACCTACGGAACCACAACCCAGTTCAAGGTTGCCGCCGGGAAATACCTGGTGATGTTCAGCCAGGATTACGCCGAAGGCTCGGCATCGATTGAGGTAAAACCGGCGGGCCTTGCGAAAGTGGAAGTCAGTCTCAATGCCGGCTATCTGGCGGTGACGGGGCCTGCCGAGTCAACCCTTGAGGTGTTTTCCGCTGAAAAGGATATTTCCGGCAAACGCAAATACATTGCGACTGAATATGGCGGATCGATCAACAAGGCCTTTGGCGCAGGTGTTTATCATGTTACCGCCAAGGGTGCCGACGGAGCCGTCCTGGCCGAAAAGGATTTTGAAGTGAAGGCCGGGGAACGCACGGAAGGCGCTCTGCCCTGAATACAATAGGGACAAAAAATGATTGTCCTCCGGGGCGGAGGTGAATAGACCTTCGCCATGCGTTACACCTTTCACACCCTTGATGTTTTCACCAATCGCCGCTTTGGCGGCAATCCCTTGGCGGTTGTATTGAACGCGGATGCCCTGACGACGGAGCAGATGCAGACGATCACCAGGGAGTTCAATCTCTCTGAAACCATTTTTGTGATGAAGCCGGAAAATCCGGCGAATACGGCGCGGGTGAGGATTTTCTTGCCCGGTGGTGAAATACCCTTCGCCGGACATCCGACGGTTGGTTGCGCAGTTCTCCTGGCTGAAATGAATTACAAGCCGGGATGCAGTTTTGAAACGGAAATCCGTCTGGAAGAGAAGGCAGGGCTTGTACCTGTGAAGGTTTCGCGCATCGGCGAAGTTCCGCGC
>JANMHO010000106.1:0-1976 GCA_031375195.1 Rhodobiaceae bacterium | reverse complement strand
CGCTGCATCAACCGGCTGGAAGAACACCAGAAGGGCGACATTGTTGTCGATGGCATTCCCCTCACCAATGACCTCAAGAAGATCGATGAAGTGCGGCGTGAGGTGGGAATGGTGTTCCAGCACTTCAATCTCTTTCCGCATCTCACAGTGCTTGAGAACTTGACGCTGGCGCCAATTTGGGTGCGCAAGATGCCGAAGAAAGAGGCAGACGAACTCGCGATGGAATATCTGAGGCGGGTGAAAATCCCGGAGCAGGCGATGAAATATCCCGGCCAGCTTTCAGGCGGGCAACAGCAGCGCGTGGCCATCGCGCGCTCGCTCTGCATGAATCCCAAGATCATGCTGTTTGATGAGCCGACTTCCGCGCTCGATCCTGAAATGATCAAGGAGGTTCTCGAGGTGATGGTGGACTTGGCCGAAAGCGGCATGACCATGCTGTGCGTCACCCATGAAATGGGCTTCGCCAGGCAGGTGGCCAACCGGGTGATCTTCATGGATCAAGGCCAGATCATCGAACAGAATTCCCCCAAGGAATTCTTCGAAAATCCGAAGAGCGAACGGACAAAACTGTTCCTGAGCCAGATTTTGCATTGAGAACATTCGCATTGGGTTCGTAGATTCATTCGTATAGTTATACGTATGAGTATACCTATGTATGGACCGCTCATATTACGGAAAGTAGGGAATTCGCTGACTGCTACGATTTCCGATATCGCCAAGGACTTGGGTCTGGGCGAAGGGGGCAAGCTTTTTGTGATGCGCACCCCGCGGGGTGTTGAATTGACCCCTTACGATGGGTTTTTTGAAAAGGCTCTCGATACGGCGCGGGGCTTCATGCGCAAATATCTCAATGCCATGAAGAAGCTGGCTGAATAGGCAATCCCCATGATCTGGTTGACGAGAGACATGGTGGAGGCCGTCCACCAGGAATCGCTTGCGCGGTTTGGCGGCGCCGACGGCTTGCGTGACGAGGGGCTGCGGTCCTCCGCAGCTAATCCGCCACCTGCATGACCTTTGATTTCTGGTCATAGGCCGTGAACCCCAGTTTTTGGTAGAGCGGGAGGGCGGCGGGGCTGTCGAGGGTGCAGGTTTCGACGATCACCCGTTTGGGCTGCTTGGCCCAGGCGGCGCGGACGGCTTCGGCGAGGAACCACTTGCCGAGGCCCAGGCCATGAAATTCGGCGATCAGTCCGAAGTATTCAATTTCCACTGTGGCGGCCACGCGGGGCGCAAGCTCGAAATACCCGGCTGGCTGGCCGCCGACATAGAGCACCCAGATTTCAACGCCGTCGGCGTGAATGAGGGCTGCCAGTTCCTGTTCACCCATCAGTTTGCGATCATGCCAATTGCAATCGCGCCCCACGGTGCCATAGAGATAGCGGTAGAAGCCGGGTGTGATATTTTCCGCCCGCAGCAACATGAGCTTCACATTCGAAGGCGGCGTCACATGGTGCAGCGCCTCGGAATTCATTTCCAGAAAAGTGACGGTGGCCTCAAGCTCGCGCACGGGATTATGCGCCGGTTGCCACTGCGGTATCGGTGGCTGAGCCCCATTCCGTCCATGAGCCATCATAGAGAGCATGATCCTTGGCGTTCAAAATGGTGAGGCCAAGGGTGAGGATTGCCGCCGTCACGCCAGAGCCGCAGCTGGTGATCACGGGCCTGGCGATGTCAATGCCCGCAGTCTCAAACATCTTCGCAATTTCAGGCGCCGGCTTTAATGTGCCGTCGGGCTTCAGCAGCGTGGCGTAGTGCACATTCCTGGCGCCCGGAATATGGCCAGCGCGAACGCCGGGTCTTGCCTCGGCCTCTTCACCGCGAAATCTTGGCGGAGAGCGCGCATCGGCGATTTGCAATGCCTTGCGCACATCGGCCTTGTCGCGCACCATCATGGATTGGAAGCGCGCCGTGAAATGGCGCTCCTGCGGCTTGGCGGGCGGGCCATCTTCCAAGGGGCGATTTTCAGCTTTCCATTT
>JANMHO010000063.1:0-3411 GCA_031375195.1 Rhodobiaceae bacterium | reverse complement strand
CATCGGGCCTGCGGAGATCAAACAGTATCATCCCTTCCTTGAAACCTTCGGCGTGAAGGCGGCATTCCGAACCATCACTGATGGCCATGTGGCCCCTGCTGACATCACCAACGCCATGGCGGCGGGGGCGCGGCAGCTGGGCGCGGAGATTTATCGGCGCTGCCGCGTTGTTGATATCAAGCCAATGGCGAATGGCGAGTGGAACGTCATCACGGAAAACGGCAACATCTCGTGCGAGCATGTGGTGAATTCGGCCGGCACCTATTGCGATGTGGTGGGCGCGTGGACGGGGCATAATGTGCCCGTCGCCAACATGCTGCACCACTATGTGATCACCGAGCCGCTCAAGGAACTCATCGATCTTGAAATCGAATTGCCAGTGGTGCGCGACCCCTACTCCCACGCCTATTTGCGGGAGGAAACCCATGGGGTTTTGGTTGGCCCCTATGAAACGGCAACAGCCCATGTGTGTTGGGACGGGAAGCCGCCCGCCTGGGATTTCGAAAGCGAATTGGTGGCCCCTGAATTGGACCGCCTTACCCCTTGGCTGGAAAAAGCCAGCGAGAGGCTGCCGCTGTTTGGCCAGGCTGGATTGAAAAATGTCGTTTCCGGCGCCATCACCCACACACCGGATGGCATCTATCTTTCAGGCCCCGCCCCCGGCCCCAGGAATTACTGGATGCATTGCGGCGCTTCCGTTGGCATTTGCCAGGGCGGCGGAGCTGGCAAATATCTGGCCCAATGGATGGTGCATGGACAAGCCGAGATCAACATGCGGGAATTTGATCCGCGCCGCTTCGGCAACTGGGCCACAAAGGATTACGTCACGGAAGTTTCCATCGCCGACTACCACCACATGTACTACTGCTACAAACCGGGCGAGCAGCACACGGTTGGCCGGGGATTGCGAAAATCCGCACTGCATGAAAAACTGAAATCACACGGTGCGCAATTCTCCCAGATCTTCGGTTGGGAACGCGTCCGCTGGTATGACCCATCCGGCAAGGGCGAGGACTTTTCCTTCAAGCGCTCAAACTGGTTTGACGCGGTGCGGGCGGAAGCCATGGCGGTGCGTGAGAGCGTCGGGCTGATGGACTTGTCAACCTTCGCCAAGTTCGACGTCACGGGCAAAGACGCCTACAACTTCCTGTTGCGTATCTGCGCGAACAAAATCCCCGCCAGGGACGGCGGCATTGTTCTGGGCCACCTGCTGAATGAGAACGGTTTCATCGAATCTGAGGTCACGGTTACGCGGCTTGGTCAGGAGCATTTCTATGTGCTTTCGGCAGCCGTTGCCCAATTGCACGACAAGGACCAGCTGGAATGGCGCAAGGCGCCCGGTGAGGCGGTTGAAATAACTGATATTACTGATGAATTTGGCGTTCTGGTGCTGGCCGGCCCGCGCGCCCGCGAAGTGTTGCAACTTTGCACCACTTCTGATCTTTCTAACGCAGGGTTTCGCTGGCTGACCGGAAAGGCCGCCATGGTGGCGGGCGTCAATATCAGGTTGCTGCGGGTCAATTATGTGGGCGAATTGGGCTGGGAACTGCACGTACCCATGAAGGAAATGCCACAAATTTTCGACAGTTTGCTCGCGGCTGGTAAACCCTGCGGGCTGAAATTGTTCGGCACCTACGCGATGAATTCGCTGCGCATGGAAAAATCCTACCGTGGCTGGGGGTCAGAGCTCACCAGTGAAGTGGACATGTTCGAAGGCTCGATGGAGCGCTTTTTCCATAGTGATAACAGAGAGTTTACGGGAAAGTCTGCCAGCCTTGCCAGGCAGCAGCGCGGCCCCCGGATAAAGCTCGTATGCCTTGAAGTCGCCAATACTGATTGCGATTGCATGGGCAATGAACCGGTTTATTGCGGTGACAAAATTATAGGTGTCACCACGTCCGGCGGCTATGGCCATGCGGTCAAGAAATCCCTGGCCTTTGCCTATGTCGAGCCAGCCCTGACCGATATCGGCACTGATTTTGACGTGCTCATGTTCGGCGAACGGCGAGCAGCCAAAATCATACCCGAATCAACTTGGGATCCGTCGAACTCCCGAGTGAAAGCCTAAAGCGACGTCAGGTTCTTGGTTGGCGGCAGATCTTCCCACGAGCTTCCCGCCGCGATAATGCAGGTCTTGCCGGTGGGCTGCGTCACCATGATGGTCCAAGTGCCCTTTGCGGATGTGAAGATTTCAACCAGATTGGTCTGGTTTGCAATGCCCAAGGCCTTGCTGGTTTCCTTGTATTTGTCGGCTAATGTCTTAATGAAATCAGCACGATCGCCGCAGGGAAACTGAGCTTGCGCCGGGTTGGCTGTGGCCAACGCCAGGAAAGACAAACTCGCAACTACAACATTCAGTTTAAGCATAAGTCCTCCAGTTCCGCCGTCCGAGGCGCTGCCGGAGGTATCTCAACCTCCTGAGGTCAGGCAGGCCTCGGAGCGGCTATGTCGATTAAATCGTTCATAAACAGCTCCAAATACACGTACGACTCGATGATGCGCCCAATAGGTTAACGAATTGCGAAAAACCCGCCGATGCTGTAGCTAGCCGGGATGCCCCCGCAGCAGCAAAAGTTAACCGGAATTGCCCTCATGATCGGGGCCATGCTGGTGCTGCCATTTCTGGATGTGGTGGCAAAAATACTCGGGCAGCAGGAGGTTCCGATCATCCAGATCGTCTGGGCCAGGCTTTTGTTTGGCATGACGATGACGGCCCCCTTCGTTCTGCAATCAGAAGGTGTAAGGGGACTTTGGCCGCAGCGGCCCTACATGCATGCGGCACGGGCCGTTCTGCTGATCATCGCCACGGGGCTGTTTTTTTGGGCCTTGAAGTTTCAGGGCATTGCCGAAACCTTGGCGATTTTCTTTGTGCAACCCCTCATTATCACTCTGCTGTCGCCTTTCGTGCTGGGCGAGAAAGTCGGGCCAAGGCGCTGGTTTGCCGTGGGTGTGGGCTTTGTGGGAACCATGATCATTATTCGCCCCGGCTTTCAAAGTCTTACACCGGGCGTATTCATGGCGCTGGGATCGGGGGCGTCAATTGCAATCTATATGCTGCTGACGCGCAAGATCGCCGCCCATGAGGCCCCGATGGCAAGCATTTTTCATACGAGCCTCGCTGGCACGGTTTTCACAACAATCGCCGTGGCGTTGGTCTGGCACCAGCCGACACCTGAACAGTGGGGCCTGTTCCTGCTTCTCGGTGGCATCGGCACACTTGGCAATTATCTCATCGCGAGGGCCTATCAGGTGGCAGAAGCCTCGCTTCTGGCTCCCCTGGGCTATACGGAAATGATCATGGCGGTCTTCGGCGGCTGGTATTTCTTCGGCGATTTTCCGGATGTCTGGACGTTTGCAGGCGTTGGCATTCTCATCGCCTGCGCCATCTATATTTCCTACCGGGAGCGGGTG
>JANMHO010000045.1:0-13512 GCA_031375195.1 Rhodobiaceae bacterium | reverse complement strand
GCAGACTTCGAAAGCGCCGCCGCATAGGATTTGAAATTTGGAAATGAATAGGCTTCACGTCCGCCCAAAAGGTTCATCGGCGCCGGCGGATCGCCTGAAAACGTCGCGGGTGCCAGGGAAATTCCGCAGTTGCCTACCACGACCGTGGTCACCCCTTGGCTGATTTTTGGCAGCATGTCAGGGGCGTCAAGAACGATGCGGTCGTCATGGGTGTGGGCGTCGATAAAGCCCGCTGCGATGGCTAGGCCGGCTATGTCGTGCTCGTTTTCCGCAGTGCCAAAGCTGGCCGTTGGACCCACAGCTGATATGCGGTCGCCATCCACTGCGACATCGCCGATGTAGGGCGGTTTTCCGCTTCCGTCATAGATCAAGCCGCCGCGAAAAATAGCGCTGCAATGTGCCATAAATTCCGTGCTCCGTTCATCACTTTTGCCGCCACATTGGGGCTAAGGCCTTCTGTGGGGCCGTTTCCAAACAAAGACCATTGCGCCCGAGTTGGATTTGTAACATCATTTATCCCTCGTTGCATTTCAATACGCTGATGCCCTTGGGAGACGGCTTCATGAATTTGAAGATCGCAAAAAGCGCAGTTTCTGCCGCGAAACCCCGTGCCGTCAAGATGGCAATTCGGGATGCAACGAAATATTACCATACGCGAAGCGGCGCTGTGCACGCACTCGATAGTGTTTCGCTGGATGTGCGCGAGAGCGAGTTTCTTTGCATTCTCGGACCCTCCGGATGCGGAAAAACCACGCTGCTATGGTCAATGGCTGGGCTACATCCGCTTTCCAGTGGCGAGATCAGGCTAGGTGACGAAGTGATCACCAAACCAAACCCTGAAATCGCAATGATATTCCAGGATGCGAATTTATTGCCGTGGCGGAATCTTGCCAAAAATATTGAACTGCCGTTCGAACTAAAGCGCCAGCCGCCAGATCGGGAAATGATCAATAAGCTATTGGATCGAGTTTCCCTTGCCGGGTTTGAAAACAAGTTCCCACGCGAACTCTCGGGTGGCATGCAGCAACGTGCTTCCATTGTGAGGAGCCTGGCCGTTAGCCCCTCGGTTCTCCTTATGGATGAGCCCTTTGGCGCACTGGACGCTTTTACGCGTGACGAAATGAACCTTCTCATTCAGGAAATCTGGATGGAAACCCGCAAGACAATTGCATTCGTTACGCATTCAATTTCGGAAGCAATATTTCTGGCGGATCGTGTGGCAGTCATGTCAGCGCGCCCAGGCCGCATTGCAGAAATCTATGACATCGACATTCCGCGACCGCGGCCAGTCGAAATTCAAACTCAACCGGACTTCATCAAGCGTGTGTTGCAAATCAAGTCGCGCATTGAGCATGGCAAGGGCCTGGCAACGGGGTTAGCGATAACATAGGGTACGAGCGAATTATCGGAGGAGAGAAGCGTGGACAAAGCGCTCGGTGACAAGATACCGGAGTTTAACAAAAAACGGCAGGCCGGAAGTGTTGGAATTACCAGCGCTTCCCTGGGGCTTGGCGAGCACCGGACCAAGTTCGAGATTCTGGTTATTATTCTTGTGGCTGTTATCATTGTCGGCGGAACAGAAGCGTTGCTGATTATTTTCAATGTCCCCCAGTATGTCTTTCCCAAACCAAGCCAGATCATAGTGGCGCTCTTCACGGAGTGGGTTTTTATTTGGCCGCATCTGTTGATCACGCTTTATGAATTGCTGGTGGGCTTTGCCATTGGTGGTTCAATTGGATTTGTGCTGGCGGCGGTCATCACGCAATTTCCATTTGTTGAAAAGGTTGTGACGCCCTACATTCTTCTGTTGGTTACCACGCCCATGCTGGCACTAGTGCCGCTGCTCATACTGCGTTTTGGGTTTGGAAGTGAACCCCGAATTATCGCTGTTGCGTTGGCGAGCGGCCCCATGGTGATGATCAACTCCGCCACGGGATTCCGGCGCGTCGATCTTGCGAAAATCGCCCTGGCCCGCTCCTTCGGCGCCAGCACAATACAGATCTTCACCAAGATCCGCATTCCGATGGCGATGCCCATGATTATTGTGGGCCTTATGGTTGGCTCAATATTTGGCTTGCTGACAACCATTGGCGCTGAAATGGTTGGCGGCGCTGAAGGGCTGGGCAACCGCCTCACATACTATTCAGCGCTCATTCGGATGCCACAGTTTTTCGCCATTATTCTTATTCTGGCGATACTGGGTATTTCGATTTACGTAATTTTCTTCTGGCTTGGAAAGAGGTGGGCCAGTTGGGAAGCCTAAGCCGGGGGAGGGTCGGGTTAGCGACTTGACCAATAATCCGGAACGATAAAACAGGAAACGCAAAAACAGAGGAGAACAAAGGAATGTTAGACAATCTAATGATCGGACGTCGCCGCCTGTTGACCTTGACAGCCGCTGGTGTCTCAACCCTGGCAGCTGGCGGCCTTGCAGGAACCCGTCCGGCCCTTGCGGCAGACAAAATCCGTTGGGTAAGCCCCCGTGGCACCGTAGAAGTGCTCGATGATTATCCCTACTGGGTTGCCGTTAAATTTGGTTATTTCGGCGGCATTGAAACCACTCTGGAGCCCGGTCCATCAGATGCAACCGCAACCGTGAAGCTGGTTGACCAGAACCAGGCCGACGTGGGTTATCCCTCCCCTGGCGTGTTCTCGCTCGCATTGGCGCAGGGCATTCCTTTGGTTTCGGCCTTCCACATGGGCGGCGGTGACGTGTTCGATTTTGCCTTCCGCAAAGGTGAAAAGCCTGCTGACCTGAAATGGCTCGAAGGCAAAACAGTGGTGCTCGGCAGTGCTGGTTGGCAGTCAATCTGCGATCCAATGCTCAAGGCCGCTGGCGTCGATGTCACCAAGGTTAAATACGTCGAAGGTGGCTGGCCAGCCTGGGGCACAGTGCTGAAGGAAGGCAAAGGTGACTCGGCTCTGGCTTGGGAGGGCCTGCGGGCCCAGTGGAAGGGGCAGGGTCTTGACTTTGATTACATCCTTGGCCGCGATTTTTCCAAGCTTCCCGCCAACAGCTTTGTCATTCGCAAGGCGGATTTTGATGATGCCGCAAAGCGCGAGGTTTATGGTCGCTACTTCCAAGGCTGGGCAGCTGGCCTTGAATTCGGCAAGCACAATCCGCGCGCCGCAACGCAAATTGTCATGGAACAGTTCCCGGGACTTGGCTCACAAATGACGCCTGACGTTGCTGTTGAATCCATGATGCAGTTGGCAGCCGTGTTTGGCGGCCGCATGGATGAGCGCAAGAAGTGGGGATACCATTTACCCGAAAGCTGGCAGTTGTTCTTTGATGTGGGTCGCGAAATCGGTCAAATCACTGGTGACTTCAAGCTTGAAGACGTTGTGAAGAACGACCTCATTGATGTCGCCAACAGCTTTGACGCAGCCAAGGTAAAAGCTGATGCCGATGGCTTCGTGCTTTCCGAAGCTTACAATGGCGTCAATGTTGACGAAATCGCCAAACGCATTTGATTCCGTGGGCGGCGGCGTTTCATGCGTCGCTGCCTGTTTCTTTCTGAATAGAGGGACATCCGATGTATGAGTTCGATCATGTCGGCATTACAACGACGATCAAGCAGCCGAACGAAGACTGGGTGGAGCAGAGCCGGGTGTGGGTGACAAGCCCACGCAATCACCCGGAGCACATCGAATTTCTCCGTTATGAACCGGACAGCACCGTGCCAGAAATCATCAAAGCCAGTCCGCACATTGCATTTCGTGTGGAAGATTTGGCGCCACATATAAAGGGACAGGAGATCATCATTCCACCTTTTGTGGTTGGTGATTTCCTTGAGGTGGCATTCGTCCGAAAGTACAATACGATTTTTGAATATATGCGCTACCTGAGGGATGGCTGGTTCGGGAACAAGGACGACTGATGGGTTGCCGCGCCATTTATACTTATGCTTGGGATCTCGCGGAAGCGGGTGTGGGTGAAGCTGTCCGGGAGTTTCGCGCACTCGGCCTTGATACGGTCACCTTTGCAGGAAGCTACCACGCGGGAAAATTTCTGCGGCCCCATGGCAAGGCGGGAAAAGTCTATTTCCCTGAGGATGGCACTGTCTATTTCAAATCTAATCCCGGCCTCTATGGAACGATCAAGCCCGTCCCCAATTCAATGCTGGCCGAGCGCGATGTGCTCGGTGAGCTGGCGAACCAGAAAGACATGGCGACCAATGTTTGGCTGGTGCTCCTGCACAACACTTTGCTTGGCAGCGCAAATCCCGATTCAACGGTCGCTAACGCATTTGGCGACCGCTACATTTACAGCCTTTGTCCATCCGCCCCTGCTGCCCGTGAATACGCCATTGGTTTGGCCCGTGATGTAACAGAAAGCTATCCGGTTTCCGGTGTCTCAATGGAATCGCCCGGATTTGCGCCTTACTCCCATGGTTTTCATCATGAGTTCGCGCTCAACATGCCGAACCGTTGGCTCGACAGCCAACTGGGCCTGTGCTTCTGCGAAGATTGCATTGCTGGAGCAAAGTCTGCTGGCATCGACGCATCGGCGCTGAAAGCAAGAGTAGCTGGCGACATCACGGACTATTTGGCGAGTAATGTCGATTTTCCAGCAGATATGGCGGAAGCCTTTTGGCTTGCGGACACGCGGAGTGATGGAGAGCTCAAAGCATTCCTCGACTGGCGCTGCACGGTTGTAACTTCGCTGGTGGCGGAAATTCGCAGCGCTGTTCGGAAAGATGCGAACGTGGCGGTAATTCCATCCGTGGCGAGACCAACAGCTGGTGCTTGGTATGAGGGCAGCGATCTTGCTGCACTGGCCGAAGCAGCGGGCATCATTGAGTCCTGCTTTTACGAACCCAGCGCGGTGCGGGTGAAGTCCGATTTGTTTGACATCCAGCGGCGTTTGCGCGGCAAGGGGAAGTTGCGGGGCATCTTGCGGCCCGCCTATCCTGACTTCAAGAACCGAGCTGAATTCATTGCGGCTGTTGAGGCACTGAAAGAAGGTGGTGTAAGCGAGATTGCTTTCTACAATTGGGGCCATTTGCGAAAGTCAAATCTGGCGTGGATCAAAACATGATGTTCAAGGGCAAAGTGGTTGCGATCACGGGTGCCGCAGGCGGCATTGGCCGGAGCCTTTGCAATTATTTTGGGGCCGAGGGTGCCACAATTGCCGCGATCGACAAAAGTCCGAGCCTCGCTGACTTTCTTTCATCCGTAGATTTCAAGTCGGTCCATGCTGTCGTCGATATCGGCGACAAGGACGCCGTCGCGAGAGCTTTCAGGACGTTTGGCCCAATTGATATTCTGGTTAACAATGCCGGTTTTTCCGAGCATCCGACTTTCGCCCGCACCGATCCCGAGAGCTGGGCCCATGATGTGAATGGCAATCTCAACGGCGCCTATTATTGCGCCCACGCTGTTCTGCCCGGCATGAAAGAAAAGGGCAGCGGCTGCATCATCGCCATTGGTTCGGTGAATGGGGTGTCAGCCCTTGGGGATCCGGCTTACAGTGCCGGCAAGGCCGGCCTGATATCGCTTACCCGTTCGCTTGCGCTTGAATATGGACGCTTCGGCATCCGTTCCAATATTGTATTGCCAGGCACGGTTCGCACACCTTTGTGGGAGCGCCGCGCTGCTAAAGACCCGAGCCTGCTTGAAACACTCAAGCGCTGGTATCCGTTGGGGCGAATTGTTGATCCTATCGATGTAGCAAGGGTGGTGGGCTTCCTCGCATCAGATGCCGCCGAGGCTATTACGGGAGTGGCACTTCCCGTTGATTGCGGGTTGTCTGCCGGCAACATTGTTATGGCCCGCGAACTGACACTCGAAAATTTTTGAGGTGAAGCGATGAACAGCCTTCGAATTGGAGTGATTGGGCTGGGCTGGTTTGGTGAAATTCATTGCGAAACAATCTTGGGTGTTCCTAATCTCGAATTGACGGCGCTTTGCACCCGCAGGCCCGAACGTCTCAAGTCACAAGCAGAAAAATTTGGAGTCAAGAAAACCTATCGGGATTACCGCGATATGCTCGCCGATCCGGATATCGATGCTGTCTCAATCGTCACCATGTGGGACCAACACACAGACCCGGCGATTGCGGCGTTGGAGGCGGGCAAGCATGTGTTCCTGGAAAAACCCATGGCATCCTCAGTTCCTGACTGCACCAAGATCATCGCGGCATCGAAGAAAGCCGCGGGCATTTTGCAGATCGGGCATATCTGCCGGTTCAATCCGCGTTATCGAATGGCAAAACAAGCCATTGACGCAGGCAAAATTGGCAAGATTGTCGCTCTCAGTTCGCGCCGCAATATCCCTGCCGCATGGACACCGGAAATTCTGAACAAGATTGGCCCCATCGTGGGTGATGCTATTCACGACACCGATCTCATGCTGTGGTTTACTGGCGACAAAGTGGCAAGCGCCTATGCCCAAACAGTCAGTGTGCGCGGCCTCAGGAATCCTGATATCGGCCAGACCATGTATCGCTTCAAGGGCGGTGCCACCGCCACGCTTGAAACCGTGTGGTGCATGCCGGAGAAAACGCCATTTGACATCGACGAGCGGATGTCAATCATTGGAACAGAGGGGATTATCCATGTGCAAGACACATTCCCCAATATTGGCATTGTGTCGGCTGACAAGTTGCATAGCCCGGATACAACCTATTGGCCGATGTTTGATGGCGTCAGGGGTGGGGCTTTGCGCGAAGAATTCGCTTATTTCGCCGATTGTGCGCTGAAGGGAATTGCGCCCGCCATGGGCAGGCCGGAAGATGCCGCGGCCGCCTTGGAGGCAACGCTTGCGGCTGAAGAGTCGGCGCGAACCGGGCAGGTCATAAAAATTGGCGGGTGAGGAGAATGAGCATGGAAAAGAAGAGAGTTTTGGTTGTGGGCCTCGGCAATATGGGGATGAGCCATGCGCTGGCCTACACGCGTATTCCTGAATTTGAAGTGGTCGGCGTTTGCGAGCGCCGTATTGCAAAACGCGAACTGCCAGATGCCTTGAAAAACGCCCAGAGATTTGATGAGTTTGAAAAGGCGCTGACTGCGCTGAAACCTGATGTCGTTTCGATCAATACGCTGCCAGACACCCATGCCCAATTTGCCATGAAGGCCATGGAGGCGGGTGCTCATGTCTTCGTCGAAAAGCCCCTGGCTGACAATGCGCTCAATGCCGAGAAGGTGGTGGAGACGGCCAAGCGCACGGGCAAGAAACTGGTGATCGGCTATATCCTGCGTCATCATCCCTCATGGATAAAATTTATCGATATTGCGCGCCAACTCGGCACACCGCTGGTGTTCCGCATGAACCTCAATCAGCAGTCCAATGGCGAGACCTGGGCCTGGCACAAGCGGCTGATGGATAGCTTCCCGCCGATCGTCGATTGCGGTGTTCACTATGTTGATGTGATGTGCCAGATGACCAAGGCCAAGCCCATCAAGGTTCACGCCATTGGCGCGAGATTGACCGATGAGGTGAAGCAGCAGAATTACGGCATGCTGCAGGTGATTTTTGATGATGGCTCCGTTGGCTGGTATGAGGCAGGTTGGGGGCCAATGATCAGCGAGACGGCGTTTTTCGTGAAAGATGTCTTTGGTCCAAAGGGTTCGGTTTCCATCGTCATGGCTGAAACCGCTGGCAATGTGAAGTCCGACGACATCAATGCTCATACCAAGACAAACCAAATCCTCTGGCACCATGCGGACATGTCAAAACCCGACGAACGCATCGACATGAGCGATGAGCCCGATCACGACGCCCTGTGCGAACGCGAGCAACGCT
The DNA here is from genome assembly GCA_031375195.1 of Rhodobiaceae bacterium. Classification (GTDB taxonomy): domain Bacteria; phylum Pseudomonadota; class Alphaproteobacteria; order Rhizobiales; family Aestuariivirgaceae; genus Aestuariivirga. The sequence goes on along the minus strand of JANMHO010000045.1, from coordinate 5,766 downwards.
ACCTGTTGAAAGCTATTGTGGAAAATCTGGACCTGACGGATCACATGAATGATGGCGTGAAAAGCCTGAAGATCGTTCTGGCGGCGGACCGGTCAATTCGCGAAGGACAAGTGATGAGCTTGTAACTCGGCAACTATCATCTTGTTCCGGTTTCAACTCATGACTGACTTAAGCCCATGGCTATCTAACTGTTTGTGCAGCATGCTGCGGCGAGCCAAAAGCCTTCCAAGCGATGCGCCTGATTGTGGCTCGCTTTATTGACAATCACATTGAATTGACGTGGAAAAATGCCGTTCGTATTGCCGCCTGCTCAATCGCCCGGGAGCGGATTAACACGCTCAACGACTATGTTGAGTCAATTTGGGAGAACGAGGGTTTGATCGAATGAGATTTTGAACCGGTTGCGGTTGTATACAAACTGCGCCGGGCCATTTATGGTGAGCGTGAGGCGAATGGCGTTGGCTGCTCCATCAATGTCTCCTGCGGGTTGTGAACCTGCAACTTTACTAGGCGACCATTCCACGCGCGTCGACTTTGACGGCGCCAAGCACCTCTGTGCCGCGGATGAAGACGACCTTGTCGAATAGATTGACGACGGGGCAAACGTGATTGGGCGTTATTTTGACAAGATCACCAACTGCCGGTTTGGTGGACAAGCGGGAAATGTCGAGATAGCCATGTTCTTCGTTGGCGGCGTAGACTTGGGCATCGCCGAGATTGTGCGCTACGCCATAGCCTTGCAGGCCCAGCAAATCGCTGGTGAGAGATTTGGTGCCAGCATCAATCAGCGCGCGCTCTGATGTGGGGCGGCTCACGACTGTTGAAAGCACCGCTAAAGCGCAGTCTTCAAATTCACACGTTCCCCGCTCGGCGAGGGAGCGATCAAAAAAGATATATGTTCCAGCGCGATACTCGGTGAGCTGGGCCAGGCCATCGTCCTTCCACATGTCGGGAGAGCCCCCTGAAGTGATGACTTTGGTTTCGAGGCCAGCGGCGCTGCAAAGATCGCGGGTTTCAACCAAGAAGTTTTCCGCTTGCAAACGTTGGCCAGCACCTGCGTATGTCATGAGTCCGCCGTACTCCAGTCCCGGCGTTTTATCGATGGTTTGGGCCAGTTCCAATGCGGATTCTGGAGACTGAACGCCGTTGCGGTGCGCGCCGGTGTCACATTCAACCAATACCGCGATTTTTCGACCAGCAATTGCTGCGGCCGCGCCAAGGCCCTTAACCACGTCAGCATTGTCTGCCACGACTGAAATCTGCGTCCGTCGCGCCAGCGCCGCCAGGCGTTCCAGTTTTTTCCTGCCGACAATGTTAAAGGTAACCAGCATATCGGTGATGCCGGCGTCGGCCATCACCTCCGCTTCGCCAAGCTTCTGAACAGTTATGCCCTTCGCGCCGAGGGCAATCTGATACTTGGCGAGGCCTGCAAGCTTGTGAGTTTTGATGTGGGGACGGTTGGCCATTCCAATGGCATCGCAGCGCGCCTGCCAGCGCCTCAAATTGCGATCAACGACGTCAATATCGATCACAGGCACCGGCGTATCGAGATCTTCGATGCGGGAGCCCACATTTTCAAAGTCCAAAAAATCAATGATGTTCATGGTGTTGAATCCGGATTGAGGCGGAAGTCTTTGCCTTCAGGCAGGGTTTGGCCGCCATCGACAATGATGGTTGTGCCGGTAATATAGGATGCATCATCGGATGCAAGGAACAGGGCGGCGTTGGCGATGTCTCGAGGCGTTCCGAGGCGCCCGAGGGGAATCGCATCCTCCATGGATTTGATATATGCTTCAGAGCGATGAAGCTTGATGCCTTCAGTGAGGATGTTGCCGGGCTCAATGCCATTGACGGTGATCCCGTAACCAGAAAATTCAAGGGCCGCCGCTTTGATGAAGCCGTTGACTCCCGCCTTGCTCGCTGAATAATGCCCGTGGCCGGGGCTTGTGACGCGGGGACCGGTGATCGAAGAGGTGAAAACCATGCGTCCGTATTTCCTGGCTTTCATGATGGGAAGCGCTGCACGCGCTGCAAGGAAAGTGCCCCTGAGATTGACGGCTAGAACGGCATCCCACTCTTCGGGTTCAATGTTCTCAATCAGCGTCCAGGGGAATATGCCTGCGTTTTGAACAATGATATCGAGGCCACCGAACTTTCCTACGGCCTCGCTGACAGCCCGGTCAGCGTCGGCCTTTTGGGAGATGTCGGTTGTCACAAAATGTCCGTGCAGGCGGCGTGCGGTTTCGCGACCTGCTGCCTCTTCCCTGTCTGCGATGACGATTTTGGCGCCTTCCTCGAAAAAGCGCGTGGCAATGCCTTCGCCAATGCCGCGAGCAGCGCCGATCACCAATGCCACGCGATCCTTGAGGCGCCCCGTCATGCGAGTTTCTGCTTTATCGAAAGCTTGACTGTATCGAGCAACACGGCAGCCAGCACAAGTGCGCCCAAAATAACCTGCGTATAGTGCGCGGGCAGCCCCATCAGATTTATCGCTGTGTGGATGGATGAAAGAAGCAGCACGCCCGCATAGACCCCCGGCAATCTGCCCACACCGCCCTTGAGGCTGACGCCGCCGATCACCACCGCAGCAAAGGCATTGAACAGCATTCCGGTGCCGAGATTGGCGGTGGCGCCTGAGGTTCGTATCGCGAGGAGCAAGCCAGCGAGACCTGCAATTGCGCCAGCGAGCACAAATGTCAGAATCACCAGCCGGTCTACTTTGATGCCGGCGCGGAATGTGGCGACCGCGTTTCCACCTATCATTGTGACATGGCGGCCAAAAGGCGTTCTGCCCATGATAAATGTGAACACCACGAAGCAGATGATTGCAATCCAGGCGATCAAGGGAATGAAACCAATTGTTTCGATGCCAATGAAGCGGAGTGGTGGGGCCAGATCCTGGGCTGATCGCCCGCCGGAAATTGCAACCACAAGACCGCGCACCCAGATATAAGAGGCGAGCGTTACGATGAAGGCATTCATCTTGAGTTTGACGACGAGCCAGCCGTTCATAGCGCCGATCACGCCGCCTACAGAAATTGCGATGAGTGCTGCCACTGGTATGACCAGCCAGGGAGGGGTCAAAGTGTAGCCTTGGCCAATGCCGTGCGAGCAAAACAATATTCCGGTGATCATGGCGCTCAGCGCGGCCACTGATTCAACTGACAAATCCATATGGCCTGCGATGATTACAATGGCGAGGCCAATGGCCATTACACCAACAAAAGTGGATTGCTCGACAATGTTTGCAAATATGCCAATCTGGAAAAAGCTGGGTATCATCAGCGAAAATACAGCCAGTACAAAAACCAGCATGAACCAGACGAGATTATCGAGCACAAATTCGATGAGCGCTCTTTGGAAGGGACTGATCATCAAGGGTATCCAGAAAGTGCCCCAGGCGGTTCAAGGCCTGGGACACTATTTCAGTGACTATTCAACTGGCGTAATCTTGTCGGCTGGCGCCTTCAGATTGCCCCAGAAGCGCGGCTCATCAACATTGTCCTTGGTTATGGCGGCACCAGGGATTTTGAGGTTTGGCCCCCAGGATTCTATGCTGACTACCGAGTCAAGACCTAGCACATTGTAGTTGCCTGCCTTGATTTCCTGTTTGTTGACAACCTTGTCCGCAAACATGGCGATAGCGGCGGCTTGTGCATAGAGCGGCTGTTCGACTTCAACATTGAGCCAACCCTTGCGGATGAGATCAAGGCCGACGGGCGCGCCGTTGGACGAAATCATCATCACGTCACCGGGTTTCTTGCCCTTGGCCTCAAGGGCGGCGACAGCCGCCACTGAAAGATGGGCCGCATGCAGGAAGATCAGGTCGATGTCAGGATTGGCCACCATCTGATCGGAGACGATGGTTCCGGCGTTCGACGCCTCCCAGGCCATGGCAGGCAGGGAAATAATCTGCACGCCGGAGAACTCTTTCATTTTCTCTTCGAAGCCCTTCTGGATATCGAGCGTGTATGGGTCAGCTGGATCGCCCAGAACCTGAAGGATCTTGCCTTTCACATCACCTTTCTTCTCCTTCAACAGGCGCTGGATCTCGCCCGCAGCCACGTAGCCGATCTCAACTGTTCCCGCGACCGACGTGAAGTCGGATGGCGTTGCCGTGATTTGGCGGTCGAAAATCATGACGGGAATTCCGGCAGCGCGGGCCTTTTCAATTGAAGGCTGAAGCGCGTTGAAATCCACTGCTGCAAGCACGATGGCTGATGGCTTGAGCAAGATTGTGTCGTTCATCTGGCTCTGCTGCAAGTCCGTCTTGTTGTCGGCATTCAGTGTAATGGCGTCATAACCAACATCCTTCAAGAATTTCTCAATGGCTGAAACGGATTCAGTTTGAAATTCATCGAGCAATGTTGGCACCATGTAATAGATGGTTCCCTTGGATTGGGCGAGCGCTGGTGAAGCTAAACCGATGGCGGTCAGTGCCAGCGCAGTGATCAATAGTCTACGAATTCTGTTCACGGGACGTCTCCTTTTTTGGCTATCATTGCGTCACGGGCCATTCGGCCTCATTTCTTGGGCTGCAGCCTCAAGGGCCTCGCCAGTAATCATGCCAACAACTTCGTCCGGACTTGTCCTCCCCCGCTGGACATCGCCTGCAACCTTGCCCTGGCGGATGACCACAATGCGGTCAGCGACCTGGAAAGCCTGCGCCATTATATGGGTAATTATTACAACGCCTATGCCTTGGGCGGCAATCCGCTTGACCATCGCCAAGCCGCGCCGCGTCTGTTCAACGCCAAGAGCCGCAAAGGGTTCGTCGAGCAGAACCAGCTTGCCACCCCAATGGACAAAGCGGTTGAGTTCAATCGCTTGGCGCTGACCGCCTGACAGATGCTCGACGTTTACCCGCAAAGAGGGAATTTTAGTGCCAGCATTGGCAATTGCCTGGGCGGTTGCCGCCTGCATTTCGGCCTCCTGAAGAACTGGAATGCCGAAGCAGCGTTTCACGATTTCCCGGCCCATGAAAAAATTGGCGACGACATCAACATTGGTGCACAGCGAAAGATCTTGATAGACTGTTTCGATGCCAGCTGCTTTTGCTTCGGCGGGCGAGGCAAAGTGGCGTTGCCGGTTTTCGAAGGTCATTGTGCCGGAGGTGGGTTGAAGACCGCCTGCTATAATTTTGACAAGCGTTGACTTTCCGGCGCCATTGTCGCCCAAAAGGGCCACCACCTCGCCACGATGGATATCAAAACTTACGCCGCGCAAGGCTTCGATGGCGCCGAAGTTGCGCGTGATGTTTTCCAGCCTGAGGAGTGGTGTATCAACGGTCATTTTAATCCTGCACGACCTGACAATGCACAGAAGGCCCGAGCTTTTCAATAAGCACTTCGTGTCAGCACGCTGGCCCCGAAGGGGTCCGTGAGATCAAGTCAGTCAAACAAGGCCGAATTGCGCTTGGCGGTTCGACGTTGATTTTCCCCGAATGTAGTGGCACTGATCCAAAAGCACTTGGCTGCGGTGTCATGTAAATACTTGTTTTTACTAATTAATCACGCTGTCATTGCCCGCGCTCCAAATTCGCGCAATGATGCCGCCAAGGTCACGCCAAGAAAGTGACTTCACAGGGAGCAAGCAAAATGAATCACAGAAAAATTTTCACATTGTTGGCTGGCGCGGCCTTGGCCATGGTCGCCAGTCTGTCATCGGCATTGGCGGAGAAAATCGTGATCTCCAATTGGGATGGTTACATGCCCAAGGACATGGCCGAAAAATTCAAGGCGGAGACCGGGATTGATCTGGAGGTGG
>JANMHO010000032.1:0-2695 GCA_031375195.1 Rhodobiaceae bacterium | reverse complement strand
TGTAAAGCCCGGCGACAAATTCGCCATAGCCGTTGAACAACTTGGTGGGAACCCGCTCCCCCGTTCCCAGAACCTCTTCGCTCGCCTGGCTCCAGCGGGGATGCGAAACTTCCGGATTTACATTGGCCCAGAAGCCATACTCCGAAGCCTGAATGGCCTCCCACATGCCAATGGGCCGTTCCTTCACGAAGCTGATCTTGACGATGCCCTTGATGGATTTGAATCCGTATTTCCAGGGCAAATGCAGGCGGATGGGCGAGCCCATGCTCTTCGGCAGCGGTTTGCCGTAAGCGCCGGTCACCAGCAAAGCCAGATCATTCTTCGCCTCTTCGATGGTTACGCCTTCAATGTATGGCCATGGATAAGAACCCAGCAGACCCGGCTGTTGGCCAACCGCCACGTCGGGCAAATTGAATGTTTCAAACCGCACATATTTGGCGTCAGCCGTGGGGCGGGCCATCTCAACCAATGACTTCAGCGTGAAGCCCGTCCACGGCACCACCATCGACCACGCCTCAACACAGCGATGGCGATAGATGCGTTCTTCCAGTTGAACCTTCTTGAGCAGGTCATCAATGCCAAGCGTCATCGGCGCTTCAATTTCGCCATCAATCACAATGCTCCACGGGCGGATGGGCAAGGCCTCCGCCGCTTCTGAAATCTGCTTCGAGGTGCCAAACTCATAGTAGTTATTGTAAGCACTGTTGATCTCTACGGGTGTCACAACCCGGCCAGCATCGGCAAACGCTGCGTTGAGCTTCGCCGGATAAAGTCCCATCGAAGGATCATCCCCAGCCCGCGCTGATCCCGCAGTCAGCAGCGCCAAAGCGCCAGCCGAGGCTCCCATGAATTTCCGGCGATTGAGAAACATGTGCTCGGGCGTCACCAGGGATTCCGGCAGTTCCCATCCTTTGAGTTTCTTGATCAACATGCGCAGACAAGCTCCTATTGTTGAGATCACAATAGGCGCGGGCACGCCACCCGGCAAATCACAAGCAATCACACTCTGGTCAACTCATGCACCCCGGATTAACCCAAAGAAATTGATGGAAATCAAAGTCTTCGAGCATTTCCATCGGCATCCTGCAGCGCGGGCTTCAAAAACTTGGGAGTTGGACTGGCAAATGATGGAACCGCAGCGAGCATCACCCTACCGGAGCATCGGCGGCGAGGCAGGCGTTCGCCGCCTGGTGAACCTGTTTTACGATATTGTCGAAAATGATCCCGCCGGCGCCCCGCTTTTGATCATGCACAGTCGCGGGCATGGAATTGCCCATGCGCGCGAGGCGCAATTTGAATTCCTGTCCGGTTTTCTGGGCGGCCCGCAACTCTATGCCGAACATCACGGACACTCCAATGTTCGAAAGATGCATGAGCATCTGGCGATTGGCGCCGCTGAGCGGGACACCTGGATCGCCTGCATGGAAAAGGCGCTGCATGCCCTCGCCGCAGAACCAGGCATCCACGAACTCCTGATGCGGCATTTCAGCCGCGTGGCTGAAACGCTGCGCACCAAGGATTAGCCGACGTGGCTGGCGATCACACCCGGGTCAACTGCTCCTTGCGGGCCGCAATCACCTGCTCCGCTGATCGCCCGGAAAGCTCCGCCATATGATCAGGCTTGAAGGTGAATGTGCCAACACCCGAAGTCGCCGAGCGCAATTCAATGATAAGCGAGCCAATCTCGGATTCTGGCAAGTTGGCCTTGACCGTATCCCAGCCCGGCCAGCCCTCGCGCCCATCAAACCCCAGCAATTGCCCGCGGTGGCCAGTTACAATCTGGTTGACCCGCGAAGTGGCATCGCTTGGCACATGGATGTCAACCGCCACAATAGGCTCAAGCAGTGTTGGCGCGCATTGCGGCATGCCCTCGGTCATCGCCAGACGCGCCGCCAGCTTGAATGCCATTTCAGAGGAGTCGACGTCGTGATAGGAACCTTCCGATAGGTTGACGTTGAAATCCACCACGGCAAAACCCAGCGGCCCCTGCACCATCCATTCGCGGACGCCAGCTTCAACGGCTGGAATATATTGTTTCGGCACCACGCCGCCAGTGATTGTATCGGTGAACACAAAGCCGGAGCCGCGCGGCAGCGGCTTGATCTCAACCACCACATCGCCGTATTGCCCATGCCCGCCCGATTGCTTCTTGTGCCGCCCGCGAAGCTGCACGGATTTCTTGATTGTTTCCAGATAGCCGATGCGGCGCGGCTGCGTTTTCGCGTGGACCCCAAATTTGTTCTGCAGCCTTTCAAGCGCCACGCGCAGATGCATCTCCCCCTGCCCCCACAGGACCATCTCATGGGTGTTGGTGTTGTGCTCCAGCGCCAGCGTTGTGTCTTCTTCGACCAGTTTCGAGATGGAGGAGGTGAGCTTCACCTCATCCTTGCGGTCCGTCACTGAAATCGCAACGCCGTAAACACCGGGCGTTTGTGTCGGCGCCGCCAGTTGCCTGGTGGACCCCTTCTGCGTGGAAATCGTTTCGCCCGTGTTTATTTTTTCAAGCCGGCCCAAGGCGACCGTATCGCCGGCTTGCGCCTTGGCGAGCTTCACAGGCGTTGACCCCAGCATGGAAAACAAGCCTGCAACCCGCGCATCCTGTCCATCAGCGCCATAGAGCACGGCGCCATCGGCCAGCTCGCCGCCCAGCACCCGCGCGATTGAAAGCTTGCCGCCATGGGCCGTGTGGAAAGTT
>JANMHO010000015.1:0-2171 GCA_031375195.1 Rhodobiaceae bacterium | reverse complement strand
AATCACTTCGCCGACGAGATCATATTCCTCCGCCTCAACAATCCGTACACGGACCATGTCGCCGGGCTTGAGCGAAGTTTCTCCGGGCAGGAACACATTGCCATCAATCTCCGGCGCATCCCACGGCGAACGCGCCACGGCTTCACTGTTCTCAAGATCGATGGCATCCACCAGCACATCAATCTCGCGGCCAACCTTTGATTGAAAGATCGAGGCGGATATTTCCTGCTGCGCTTCCATGAAGCGGTGATAGCGCGCGGCCTTCACCTCATCGGGCACCTGCGGCAAGCCCAAGTCATTGGCCTTGGCGCCCGATACGGGCTCATACTTGAAACAGCCCACGCGCTCGAGCTTTGCTTCCTTCATCCATTGCAAGAGATAGTCAAAATCCGCATCTGTCTCGCCCGGGAAACCCACAATGAAGGTCGAGCGAATGGAGATGTCCGGGCAAATTTTACGCCATGATGCCAAACGGTCCAAAACCTTCTCCTGGTTGGCGGGGCGCTTCATTGCTTTCAGAACGCCGGGGGCCGCATGCTGGAAGGGAATGTCGAGATAGGGCAGGATTTTCCCCTCCGCCATCAGCGGGATCACGTCATCCACATGGGGGTAGGGGTAGACATAATGCATGCGCACCCACGCTCCCAAGTCACCCAGCTCCTTGGCCATGTCATAAAACTTGGCGCGCACTTCGCGGCCATGAAACTTGCTGGTGGCGTATTTGGTGTCAACGCCATAGGCGGACGTATCCTGGCTGATCACCAGCAATTCCTTGACACCTGCCTTCACCAAACGCTCAGCCTCATAGAGCACCGAAGCCACGGGCCGCGACACCAGATCGCCCCGGATTGACGGAATGATGCAGAACGAGCAGCGATTGTTGCAGCCCTCTGAAATTTTCAGATAGGCGTAGTGCTTGGGGGTGAGCCGCAAGCCCTGCGGCGGCATGAGATCATATTTGGGATCATGCACAGGCGGCAGCGCCTTGTGAACCGCGCCAACCACCGCCTCATACTGGTGCGGCCCAGTAATCGCCAACACGCCAGGGTGAGCCGCGCGAATGGCGTCGGCCTCCACGCCGTAGCAACCGGTCACGATCACCCGGCCGTTTTCTTCCATTGCCTCGCCGATGGCCGCGAGGCTTTCGGCTTTCGCGCTATCCAGAAAACCACAGGTGTTCACCAGGACCACATCGGCATCCGCATAGCCCGGAGCGATCAGATAGCCCTCAGCCCGCAACTGGGTCAAAATCCGTTCCGAGTCCACCAGCGCCTTGGGGCAACCAAGGGAAACCAGACCAACTTTAGGGACATGCTTGTTCATGGGGCGGGGTGTAGAGGAATGGCATGCAAAGGGCAAATGAGAGTTGCACATAAACAAAACTATGAATTTAATCCTTGACACCGTGCGGTGAAAACACTATATGCGGTTATCCTCCACAATTGGGTCAAGCAACATGAAGCCTGTTTCATCTGTCCCATTATTGGTCACTATCGCTCTGCTGATCGCCTTCAGCTGGACACTGGTCGGGATATCCACTCCACCAGCTGCGGCGCAGGGCGTCCAATTTTGGAACAAGCCCTGCAAGAAATCACTTAAGCAATGGCAAAATGCCAAAAAACATAAGGCATTTGCTACGAGCAATCCCAACACCAGCAGCGGCGGACAGGCCTGTGGATCCGCATGGGGCCATGCTTCGAAGTCAGCGGCAGAGAAGGCCGCAATCGCTGCTTGCCGAAAAGCGAATTACGGGATGTGCTGGGTCATCAGGTCGGAGTGATGTTTTCCGTGCTTCCGTGGCCGTTTCAATAAATCGTCCGCGCTGTGGTCAGCCCGGCATAGTCATCGGTGATGTGGCCAACCTCCTTCAAGTTGGAAGTCGGCACAGGGCGATCATGGAGCGCATCAAGTTGCTCTTCGGTGCAAATGCCGGTCATTGGGTTTCCTGAAAGCCGAAGACTTGGCTACTATATCAAACGAATCGAATTGGCAAAAAAAGGGTGCCCCATGCGGAAACTTCCAGTATTTGCGGCGCTCTCCCATGCCATCAAATCCACGATCGACAACATCGGTTTTGCCTTTCACATCAGCTGGCCGTGGATGCTGCTGCTGTTGCCGCTCAACATCATCACGAATATCTATCTCGGCTTGAATGTGATGCATGATCCCTT
>JANMHO010000004.1:0-2347 GCA_031375195.1 Rhodobiaceae bacterium | reverse complement strand
CCGGTTGGTTGGCGTGTTCTCCCACAGGTGAGCCATAAGAGGCCCCGCCGCATATAGAACATCCACTTTATGGGCGTCTACAGCCTTGGAAAGCCCCGCATGAAGGCTGGTCCCGTGGGCGCCAAGTTCAAGCATATCCCCGAGAACCGCAATGCGCCGCCCGCCCCTGCCAGGTTTGGCGCGCTCCAACAAACTCAACGCTGCGACCATCGACAGCGGGTTTGCGTTGTAGCTTTCATCAATAAGCAGGAATTCTCCACCGTCAATTTCGAGCCGATGCTGAACACCCCTGCCCTTGGGTGCTTCCACTGCGGCAAGCGCCAGAGCCGCCCGCGCCAAATCCGCGCCCAGAAGTTTCACGGCCCCAAGCGCTGCAAGACTGTTCAGCATCATGTGCTCGCCAGGCATGCCCAGCTTGTAAATCAGTTTTTCGCCCATCACGTCAGCTGTCACACAACTGCATATTGCATGCTGCACGACCCGCTCCGGCCTCACATCGGCTTTCTCATGTGTTCCAAAGCTTATGATGTTTTGTACTCCAAAACTTTTCGCAACCGCAACCAGGCGATCAAAAAAGGGGCTGTCCCGGTTGAGAATGGCAGCGCCATTGGAGCTGACACCGCTCAATATTTCCGCTTTCGCATCGGCGATTTCCTCAATCGAATTGAAATTGCCGATATGCACCGGAGCCACATTGGTTATGATCGCCACATGTGGCCTGACCATTCCAACCAGCGGTGTTATTTCGCCAGCATGGTTCATGCCGATTTCAAACACGCCATAAGCGGCGTTCCGGGGCATTCTGGAGAGCGTGAGGGGAACGCCCCAATGATTGTTGAAGGACGCTACGGAAGCATGGGTAAGCCCAGAAGCCGAGAGCGCCACACGCAGCATTTCCTTGCTGCTGGTCTTGCCAACACTGCCGGTCACCGCGACGATTTTGGCAGGCGACCGCGCCCGGGACGCCCGGCCGATTTTCTCCAGGCCTTCAAGTGGATCATTCGCGACAACCAGCAAAGGCCCGGCGGCTTTCATCTCATCACTTGCGCGGGAAACAATGGCAAGCCCGGCGCCCTGCGCCAGCGCGTTCGGAACAAAATCATGGGCGTCATGAACCTCGCCCTTGATCGCCACAAATATATCGCCTGGAGCAATCGTGCGGGTATCAATGGAAACCCCATTGAGCGGCAGCTTCACTTCGCCAATGACTTCACCGCCACTCGCGGCAACAAGTTCATCAACTGTCCACAACACCGTTTCAGCCATGGTAGATTTCGCCCTGGATAGAGGCGAGAACCGCGTCATGGTCGCTGAATGGTATAACCGTCGCCCCCACGGTCTGCCCCTCTTCATGCCCTTTTCCGGCCACCAGCAGCACATCTCCGGCAGACAGTCCATCAACTGCGGTCAAAATCGCCTTGGCACGGTCAGCAATTTCCTTCGCTCCCGGGCACGTCGCCATGATCTCGGAGCGAATGACGCTTGCATTTTCCGTACGCGGATTATCATCCGTCACAATTTTCACATCCGCAAGTCTCGCCGCGACCCTGCCCATCAACGGCCGCTTGCCCTTGTCGCGGTCGCCCCCAGCGCCAAAAACCACAACAAGCCTTCCATCCGTGTAGGGCCGAAGCGATGTGACGGCATTTTCCAGCGCATCCGGCGTGTGGGCATAGTCAACAAAGATCGGAGCGCCTGTCTTGGACTTTCCCACCAATTCCAGCCGCCCCTTGGCGCCGTGAAGTGATTCCAGCGCATGCAGCGCCATGGTTTCCTCACCGCCCGTGGCAATCACCAAGCCAGCCGCGACCAAAGCATTTGATGCTTGAAATTCTCCAACCAGGGGCAAATAAACCGAGTGGCGCTTCTGCGGCCCCTGCACATCCAGGTGTTGGCCAAAGCCTTCGCGCCTGCTGGCAAGCAATTTGAGGCCAGACCCCAATTTTCCAACGGTGAAAATCTTGAGGCCGCACGTCCCGGCCCGCTTGATCGCTTCAGCGCCATAGGGTGTATCCTCATTGATGACAGCCGGCGCGCCCGCTGGCAGCAGTTCCTCAAACAGACGCATCTTCGCATCAAAGTAGTTTTCAACTGAACCGTGATAATCCAAATGGTCGCGTGTTAAATTCGTAAAAGCTGCCGCTGAGAACCGAACGCCATCAAGCCGGAACTGTGCCAATCCGTGGCTCGAAGCCTCCAGCACCAGGTGCTCAATGTGATCCTCGGAAAGCTTCGCCAGCATTCCATGCAACTGCACCGGGTCGGGCGTCGTATGCGAGAGATATTCGCTGACCCCGGGGCCAACCAGGCCGACGGTGCCAAGGCTCGCCGCTCGAAACCCCATGGC
>JANMHO010000430.1:0-1617 GCA_031375195.1 Rhodobiaceae bacterium | reverse complement strand
GACAGTGGCCGCATTCGCATTGGCAGTGAATCGCTTTATGACAGCAAGGCAAAGATCAATCTTGCCATTCACAAGCGCCACATTGGCTATGTTTTCCAGGACTCACTGCTCCTGCCCCATCTCTCTGTACGGAGCAACCTGCGCTACGGCATCAAGCAGGGCGGCATGGAGTTCTCATCCATTGTGGAATTCCTGGGGATTTCTGCTTTGCTGGACCGCAGGCCCTCGACTCTTTCAGGTGGTGAGCGCCAGCGTGTTTCTATCGGCAGGGCGCTGCTTTCCGCGCCCCGTCTGGTGCTCATGGATGAGCCTCTTGCCAGCCTGGATATGGAGCGCAAGCGCGAGATATTCCCCTACATCGAGCAGTTGCAGAAGAAATTCGGCATTCCGGTTATCTTCGTCTCCCATGCCATTGAAGAGGTGGCCCGCCTGGCTCAACACGTTGTTGTCATGCGCGATGGCAAGGTCGTGGCCGAGGGCAGCGCCCAGGCGGTGATGAACCTCCCGGACAGCCACACCAGCCGATTCGAAAAAACCTCCATCCTCACAGGCAAACCGGCGTCATATGATTCCGCCTATGGCCTCACAACAATTGCCCATCCTGCCGGAAATATTTCCCTCACCGGCCAACTCCCCCACGGCAAAACACCCGTCCGCATTGTCGTGCGCGCCACCGACGTCACGCTGGCATTGGGCAAGCCTAAGGATATTTCCGCCCGCACCATGCTGAAAGGCACTATCGCCAAGTGTGAAATCGATGGCAGCCCCATTGCCATCATTCACGTCAAATTGGAGGGTGGTGAGGAGCTCTCCGCGGCGCTAACCCGCAAGGCGAGGGATCAATTGGGCCTTGATGAGGGCCAAGCCGTGTGGTGCCTGCTCAAATCCGTATCCATTGACGAGCGCTGGATCGCCTCAACCTGAGTTCAAGCCGAGTTCCCGCTGGGTTTTCTTCGGCAGATTAAGCGATGCAAGGCGATGACTTTCGCGCAAATAGTCTTTTAAGGCCTTGTCATCCATGCTGTCCGGCCCGGTCCGTTGAATCCACGACATGCCGCGCGACGCAAGATAGGGTGCGGGGCGCAAACCTTTCCGCTCTTTCAAGAGATCAAAGCTGAGGGGTGAACATTTGAAAGTCACCGCAAGCGCTTCGCTATCGCTCCAGCCAGCAATGGCAAACACCTTGCCACCGACTTTCCACACATGAGCCCCTCCCCACTGAACCACACGGGTTGCATGGGGCAGCGAAGCGCAAAAGGAGTTGTAAGCCTCAAGTTTCACGGCGCGCACGTCCGCGCTGCGTGAGAAGCTTTGCCAGCTTGAGTTGGATCAGTTCCGTGGCTTCATTTTCAATAGCGCGAAAGGCCACAACTACCGCCTCGCCAAGGGGAGTGATCTTGGCCCCGCCGCCGCCCGCACCACCAGTCGCCGTTTCAACCACCGGCTTTCCAAAAATGCCATTGACTTCATCAATCAGCAGCCAGGCCCGACGGTAAGACATTTCCATTTGCCTTGCCGCTTCAGAAATGGAACCGGTCTCCGCGATGAGTTCCAGCAGCCGCACCTTTCCGGGCCCAAGGCGAACTTCGGTTCCAAAATCAACCTTGATTGCCGCGC
>JANMHO010000401.1:0-2225 GCA_031375195.1 Rhodobiaceae bacterium | reverse complement strand
CCTGCTCACCCGCTTTGTCAAAGATCTGAAATAATGCTGCCGCAGGAGCTCATTCGCAAAAAACGCGATGGCCAGAAACTCACGCGGGGTGAAGTGAAAGACTTCATTACAGGTTTAACCACTGGCGAAATCTCCGAAGGCCAGGTGGCGGCCTTCGCCATGGCGGTGTTCTTCAACGGCATGACCCCGGAAGAAGCCGTGGGCCTGACGCTGGCCATGCGCGATTCCGGCAGCGTGCTCGAATGGGATTTGCCCGGCCCCGTGGTGGACAAGCATTCAACCGGCGGCGTCGGCGACAATGTTTCCCTGATGCTTGCCCCCATGCTGGCAGCCAGTGGTTTCTACGTGCCCATGATCTCTGGTCGCGGCCTCGGCCACACGGGTGGAACGCTCGATAAGCTCGATTCCATTCCGGGCTACATCACCCAGCCCGATCTCGCGTTGTTCCGCAAAACCGTGCGCGAAACCGGTGCCGCCATCATCGGGCAAACCGCTGAATTGGCGCCCGCCGATAAGCGCCTCTATGGCATCCGGGATGTGACTGCCACGGTCGAATCCGTGCCACTCATCACCGCTTCCATCCTGTCCAAAAAACTCGCCGCCGGATTGCAGCGCCTGGTGCTCGATGTGAAAACCGGTTCCGGCGCATTCATGGCCAAGAAAAAAGATGCGGCAATCCTCGCCAGTAGCCTGGTGAAAGTCGCCAATGGAGCTGGCCTGAAAACCTCCGCCCTTATCACCGACATGGATGAGCCCTTGGCTTCGGCGGCGGGTAACGCCGTCGAAATCAAGAATGCCGTGGACTATCTCACCGGCAAGAATCGTGACAGGCGGTTGCACGAAGTCATACTGGCACTGGGTGTGGAACTCGGCGTTTCCGCCAAGCAACTGGAAAAAACACTCGACTCCGGCGAGGCTGCTGAGCGTTTCCAACGCATGGTGTCTGCCCTCGGCGGGCCAGCGGATTTCATCGAAAACTGCGACAGGCATTTGCCCAAGGCCCCCATCATCCGCGCCGTGCATGCAACCAAATCCGGCAGGATCGCCAGCATCGACACCCGCTCGTTAGGCCTCGCCGTCATTGAATTGGGCGGCGGCAGAAGGCTGGCTTCAGACAAGATCGACCATGCCGTAGGCCTCACAGCGCTCGCAGGAAAAGCCGCCAAAGTCGATAAATCAACCCCGCTCGCGATAATCCACGCCCGCGACGAGGCAAGCTTCACCCGCGCCGAAAAAATCATCCGCGCCGCCTACACGTTGGGCAAGCCCAAACGCCCAACTCCAAGCGTCATCGAACGCGTCGGCAAATGAGCCGCGCCTTTCTCTTTATCCTCGATAGCGTCGGCGTCGGCGGGGCGCCCGACGCCGAAAAATTTGGCGACACTGGCGCCAACACCTTTGGCCACATCGCAGAAAAAATCCCGCTCCGAGTTCCCAACATGGCTGCACTCGGATTGGGCCTCGCAACGGAATTGGCATCGGGAAAAAATCCGCTGAACCCCGCAAGCATCATCGGCCAATGGGGTTGCGCCGAAGAAATCTCCCACGGCAAGGATACGCCCTCGGGCCACTGGGAAATCGCCGGTGTGCCCGTGCTGTTTGATTGGGGCTACTTCCCCCATGCAATTCCGACATTCCCGAAGTCACTCACCGATGAAATCATTGCGCGCGGAAATCTCCCGGGCATCCTCGGCGACAAGCACGCCTCGGGAACCGAAATCATCGCGGAGCTTGGCGAAGAGCACATGGCGGGCGGCAAACCCATCATCTACACCAGCGCCGACAGCGTCATCCAGATCGCCGCCCATGAGCAAAGCTTTGGCCTCGGGCGACTTTATGAAATTTGCAAGATCGCCCGCGAGCTTTCAATCAAAATGAACATTGGCCGGGTCATAGCCAGACCCTTCATCGGCGCTGACGCCAAAAGCTTCGCCCGCACCGGAAACCGCAAGGACTACACGGTTCTTCCACCTTCGCTTACGCTATTGGACATCCTCACCAAGGCTGGCCGCGATATCATCGCCGTCGGAAAAATCGGCGACATCTACGCCCACTCAGGAACTGGCCGCGAAGTGAAAGTATCTGGCAACGCGGCCCTCTTCGACGCAACCCTCGCCGAAATGCCAAACTTGAAAAGCGGCGGCCTGTTGATGACCAATTTCGTCGATTTCGATTCACTCTACGGCCACCGGCGTGACGTTGCGGGCTATGCCGCAGCGCTGGAA
>JANMHO010000327.1:0-2514 GCA_031375195.1 Rhodobiaceae bacterium | reverse complement strand
GATCGTTTGCTCTATCCTCTGAAGCGCTCTGGCCCCAAGGGCTCCGGCCAATTCACGCGCATTTCCTGGGAAGAGGCCATGGCAGAAACCGCAACGGCTTTCCTGAAGGCCGAGGCTGACTACGGCTCGGAATCCATCTGGCCCTATTACTACGCGGGCACCATGGGGCTGGTCATGCGCGACGGCATCGAGCGCCTGCGCCACGCCAAGAAATATTCCGGCATGTATGGCACGTTCTGCATAGCCCTGTCGTGGACCGGTTATTTCGCCGGCGTGGGCAAGGTCGCGGGCGTTGACCCCCGCGAAATGCACAAGTCCGACTTGATCGTCATCTGGGGCGGAAACCCGGTGAACACGCAAGTCAACGTGATGACCCACGCGCTCAAAGCCCGCAAGGAGCGCGGCGCAAAAATTGCCTGTGTCGATATCTACAATACCGGCACCATGAAACAGGCCGACGTGAAAGTCCTGATCCGCCCCGGCACCGATGGCGCGCTCGCCTGCGCCATCATGCATGTGCTGTTCCGGGATGGCTATGCCGATTGGCCCTATCTCGAAAAGCTCACTGATTGCCCGCGCGAATTTGAAGCCCATCTCAAAACCAGAACGCCGGAATGGGCGGCGAAAATTTGCGGCATCCCTGTGGCCGAAATCGAAGCCTTCGCCAAGCTGATCGGCGAAACCAGGCGAAGCTATTTCCGCATCGGCTATGGCTTCAGCCGTTCGCGCAATGGCGCTGTCAATGTTCATGCCGTCGCCTGCATTCCAGCAGTCACCGGCGCTTGGCAGCACGAAGGCGGCGGTGCGCTCCATTCCAACAGCGGCATGTACAAATGGAACAAGACCATGATCGAAGGGCTGGACAGGAAGAATTCCAGCCTTCGCGTGATCGATCAATGCCGCATTGGCCCCGCCTTGCTGGGCGATCCCCATGATCTGGCGGGCGGCCCGCCGGTGAAGGCCATGCTCATTCAAAACACCAATCCGGCCTCCGTGGCGCCCGATCAAACCAAAGTGAAACAGGGCCTGGCGCGCGAGGACTTGTTCGTGTGCGTGCACGAGCAGTTCATGACCGAAACGGCCAAATACGCCGACATCGTTTTGCCCGCCACCATGTTCCTCGAGCATGACGATGTGTATCAGGGCGGTGGCCACCAGCACATCATGCTTGGCCGCAAGCTGGTGGAAGCGCCAGGCGAATGCCGCAGCAACCATGATGTGCTCTGCGATCTGGCCAAAAGGCTGGGCGCTGAGCATGAAGGCTTCGCCATGAGCCCCCGCGAAATCATTGACTGGACACTCACAAATTCAAAACGCCCCGGCCTGCATAAACTCGATGAGGAAAACTGGATTGATGTGCAGCCGGATTTCGAAACCTCGCACTGCCTCAATGGCTTTGGCCACCCGGATGGCAAGTTTCATTTCAGGCCCGATTGGGTGAAAGCCGCTTACCTGTCGCCAAAGGGCGTGCTTGGGCCGATCAGCGGCATGCCGGAATTTCCTGACCATTGGAACGTGCATGAAGAAGCAAACGGCGAATATCCCTTCCGCCTCGCCACCAGCCCGGCGCGCACCTTCCTGAATTCCACATTCAACGAAACACCATCGTCGCTGAAACGCGAGGGCAGGCCAACGCTCTTTGTGCATCCGCTTGATTTGGCGGCGGCAGGCATCGCTGACGGCGACAAGGTGAAAGTCGGCAGCGCCCGGGGCGTTGTGACGCTCCACGCCAAGGCCCATGCGGGCCAAAGGCGCGGCGTGCTCATCGCGGAATCAGTCTGGCCCAATGAAGCCTTTGAAGATGGCCAAGGCATCAACACGCTGACAGGCTGCGACCAACCCGCTCCGGCGGCCGGCGGCACCTACCACGACAACCGTGTCTGGCTGCGCCGCCGATGATGAACTGAATATGAACGGCGGGTTCAGGCTGGGCTCAGGCCGTGGGGTGTAGGGTGAGGCCAAGTTAGCCGCCTGAATCCCAACGGAGCCTGCCATGCGAATCCTGCTGGAAGCCATTCTTGTCTTGTTATTTTCCGCCGCGGTGGTCCTGGCCGCGACAGCCTTCACCAATACGCTTTTTACGATTGTCGTTATGGCGATAGGAATTGGCGTGATATTGCCGCTTGTCAGCATCCTGATCGAAAATTTTGGCGCAGGAAGCGCCAGAAAATCATGAAAGCGCCGCAAACACTGATGTTTTTGGGTCTTATGCTGGTTGCCGCTTCATCAAGCGCATTTGCTGATGCCAAGAAAAAGACCGGGCAAACGCATGCTTCGACAATAAATAATCAGGTCAGCATCAGGCACTTGCGGCTCACGCTGCGCGCCCGGCAGATCATGGCAATTAACCACTGATTAACCAAATTGAGTCCTCTCACGGCAAGTCATTGAAAAGAATCATTTTCCTGAGCGCAGAATCGCGTCACCATCTGCCCATGAGTGAAACTCACAAGTTGCTCCTTCTCATGGCCGCAGTTCTATTGCTGGCGACGCTGGCGCCCGTGGCTGTATTTG
>JANMHO010000245.1:0-12307 GCA_031375195.1 Rhodobiaceae bacterium | reverse complement strand
CGCGGCCTGCAAGCAAACTGGCGCTGAAGCGGTGCACCCTGGCTATGGCTTCCTCTCCGAGCGCAGCGCATTTCCCAAGGCGCTGGGCGAGGCAGGCATCGTTTTCATCGGCCCTAACGCCCGCGCCATTGACGCCATGGGCGACAAGATCGAATCCAAAAAAGCCGCCGCCGCCGCGGGTGTTTCCATTGTGCCGGGCCACATGGGCATCATCGAAACGGCTGAAGAGGCCGCTCAGATTGCCGAGAGCATTGGCTTTCCAGTTATGATCAAGGCATCAGCTGGGGGTGGCGGCAAAGGCATGCGGGTGGCGCATTCTGCGGCTGAGGTTCACGACGGATACGCCCGCGCCAAATCCGAAGCCAGAGCGAGTTTTGGCGATGATCGAATCTTCATCGAGAAATTTATCCTGAATCCCAGGCATATCGAAATTCAGGTGCTGGGCGACAAACATGGCAATGTGATCCATCTGGGCGAGCGTGAATGCTCCATCCAGCGCCGCAATCAGAAAGTGGTGGAAGAGGCGCCTTCTCCGTTGCTTGACAGCAAGACACGGAGACTCATGGGCGAACAGGCCGTGGCGCTGGCCAAGGCTGTGAATTACGACAGCGCCGGCACGGTTGAATTTGTGGCCGGGCAGGACCGGTCTTTTTTCTTTCTTGAAATGAACACGCGCCTGCAGGTGGAACATCCGGTCACCGAACTTGTAACTGGCGTTGACCTGGTGGAGCAGATGATCCGCGTGGCCTATGGCGAAAAGCTGGCGATTAAACAGGCCGATGTGAAGCTCAATGGCTGGGCGATTGAAGCCCGCATTTACGCCGAGGACCCTTACCGGAATTTCCTTCCCTCAATCGGGCGGCTGGTGAAATACCGTCCACCGATGGAACAGGCGAAGGACGGCGTGACACTCCGCAACGACACTGGCGTGTTTGAGGGTGGTGAAATCTCCATCTGGTATGATCCGATGATCGCCAAGCTCTGCGCCCATGCCCCCACGCGCGCCGAGGCGATAGCCGCGATGGCGCAGGGGTTGGACAATTTCTATATCGACGGCATCCAGCACAATGTGCCATTTGTTTCAGCCATCATGGGCAATCCGCGTTGGCAGCAGGGCGCGCTTTCCACTGGGTTTATCGCTGACGAATTCCCCGAGGGCTTCAAGGGCAATCCATTGACGCCTGAATTGGTTGGCAGATTGACCACCGTCGCCTGCGTGCTGGATCACTGTGAAAACCGCCGCAAGAGAAAGATCAGCGGCCAGATGAATGGCCGCGCTGTGAGCTTCTCGAAACAACGCTGTGTGCGCTTGGGCAAGGATTGGCATGATGCGCAGGTGGTGCATGAATCTGATCGATTGATCCAGATAGTGCTGCCGGGCGAACGCGGCGAACGCGCTGTCGTCAGCAGCTGGGCGCCGGGCCAGCCTGTCTGGCATGGGCATATTGATGGGGATGAAACCTATGTTCAAGTGCGCCGCATTGCCAATGGCTATCGCCTGAGCCATCGCGGGGTCACTGTTGATGCCCGTGTCTATACCGCGCGCGAAGCCGAGCTTGTGCGGCTTATGCCGGAGAAGATCGCGGCGGACACGTCAAAGAAACTTCTCTGCCCCATGCCAGGCCTTGTCATCGCCGTGCATGTGGAGGAGGGGGCTGAAATCAAGGCCGGAGATGCTCTTGCAATAGTTGAAGCCATGAAAATGGAAAATATCCTGCGGGCCGAACGTGATGGAACCGTGAAGAAGATCAACGCGAAAGCAGGCGACAGCCTCAGCGTCGACGCGGTGATCATGGAATTTGCGTGAGAACACTTTGTTTACAATTTTGAAAATTTGATTGCCAGCCATATTGACAATTAGGCAGATGGGTCCATTATTAAAATAGTCGCCGAGGCCTGATTGATTTGGCGGCACGTTGCAACAACTAACGGAGGGAGCATGACGCCACCAGGTCACCACCTCGGATCACGAAAAATTCCGTGATCACTTTCCGGCAGACACGACTCGTGATTGTTTTTGGAGTTTTGCCGGTTTGCAGCCTTAATGCTTAATACGATGACACTTGCGAGTTAGATCTCGTTCATAGCCTGATGTTAATTGGGCAATATCAAGTCACATACTCGATGGATCGAGGGCCCCGCTGGCGCAGCATGTCGCAGCGGGGCTGATCATTTCAGTTCCCTAGCAGTTTCTTCCGCAAGTCGCCAACCGCGTTGGCGTGGGCATCGAAACCTTCGTATTTTGCGATAACCCCGGCATGCCTTGCAAGCTCGAGATAGGCCGTCGGCGCAACCTCCACCACGGATGTCCGCTTCATGAAATCATGCACGGACAGCGCTGAAAATGTTCTGGCCCAGCCTCCGGTGGGAAGAACATGGCTTGGGCCCAGAACAAAATTTCCGAGTGTCGAGGGCGTGTATTCACCCAACAGAATTTCACCGGCGTTTTTCACCAGGTCCAGATATTTGCGGGGTTCCTTGGAGAGGATTTGCAGATGCTCGGGCGCGTAGTCGTTGATGAAGCCCATGGCTTCGGAAGTGTCCCGGGCCAGAAGAATACCGCCCCGGCTGGAACCCAGCACGGACTTCGTGAAACCAACGCGCTGCGCGCTCATGCGCTTCCAATATTCAGGAATGGCTTTGAGAGCCGCATCCGCCACGTCCCTTGATGTGGTGACGATGAAGCAGGATGAGTCTTCGCCATGCTCGGCTTCTATCAATAGATCCAGCGCGGCAATGCGGCCGTCGGTTGTGCCGTCAGCGAAGATGATGCTTTCACTCGGGCCTGCGGGCGTGCCGGTGTCAATGAGATCAGAAAGCAACCGCTTAGCGGCGACAACCCAGGGCGAACCGGGACCAACAACCTTTGCGTATTTGGAGATTGTCGCGGTGCCATGGGCCACAGCCGCGATGGCTTGGGCGCCGCCTGCCTTGTAAACCTTGCCAACACCGGCCGCCCGGGCTGCAACCAACGAGGCCGCGTCAATCCTGCCATCGGGGCCTGGCGGCGTCACAATGCAGATATCTCTGACACCCGCAACGCTCGCCGGGATGCAGGTCATCATGACAGAGGAAGGAAACGCCCCCTTGCCGCGCGGAATGTAGCAGGCAACGGATTGAATAGGAGTGGTGCGGTCACCCGCAAAGAGGCCAGGGCGGATTTCGGCGCTCCAGGATGCGCCAGGCTTTTGCAACTCGTGGAACTTGCGGATGTTGCCGGCCGCGAAGGCGATGGCTTCTTGAACATCAGGCGCCAGTTCCAGCTGCGCCCGCTCGAAGTCTTCGGGCGCTGCGGCGATGGCATTTGTGGCAACAGATGCCTTGTCAAACTGCAATGCAAAGCGCGACAGCGCCACGTCGCCCTCAACGCGCACAGCCTCGATGATGGGTTTGACCTTCTCAATAAAAGGCAAGAGATCATTTTCCGTGCGCCGCAATAAATTGGCGCGCTCTGTCGCAGACAGGTCTGCGAGGATCAAGAAATTGATGTCTGCGGCCATGTGTCTCAAAGTTCTACCCATCGATCCACGAAAACCTGCATCCCGGCGAAAGCCGGAATGACAGAATAGAGGCAGCTTAATTGCCGGAATGGTTTGTCGTCGAGATATATGTTTCGTCTTCCTGGCCATCGCGCTCGAACTTGAGGAAATCATAATAGCCGCAGCGGCCCTCGCCGGGGAATATGCGGCAGGTTGAAGGCCTGGCGTGATAGATGGTGCAGCGGCGCTCCTTGGTGTCGAAGAACCCGCAAATCTTGCCGTAAATCTTGTCTTTCTGACGCCGCATGACGCGCTTGTAGCCATGGGCTTCCTTGAAAAATTTCTTTTCAGCCCTGGCCAGCGGCATATCAAAATGCCTGGCAATGCGCTCAGCGTCCCGGTCTTTGACTTCAATGACAGGATAGGAGCAGCAGTAGCCAGGGCATTTCATGCAATCATACTTGGCTTTGGCCATTGGATTTCCTGTCGCCTTTTGTCGGCGGTTACCACTAAACGATTCCACCGGCGATGAAAGGGCTATTTCACTGTTTTGCGGGCTTTAATGCAGCCCTGATGCCAGCGTATTTTTTGTTGGTTTCGGCCATCTCACTCATCAGCCACTCACGGAAAGAGCGAGCAGTGGCGGATTCCTTTGATCCCTTGGCGCGGACAATCCAATAATTTCCGTGATCTTTCATATCGAGCGAAAATGGCCGGACAAGCCAGCCCTCCAGTATTGAATCAGTGCACAGAATGGGATCGCCAAGCGCGAAGCCCTGGGATGCCTCGGCCGCCTCGATGGCGAGGTGGTTTTGGAACACGGTTCCCTTCCAGTCCTCAACCCCCTCGATGCCATTGGCGGCCAGCCATTCCGCCCACCATTGCTTTCGCTGCTCATGAAGAAGGTTGTACTCCTTGAGGTCTTCCGGCTTCAGGTTCGGTGCGTTTGCAATGAGCGACGGCGCGCAAACGGGGAAAATAACCGTATCGGTGGAAAGCTTGGTCATCTCGATATCCGGCCAGTTGCCCAAGCCGTAACGTATGCCCAGGTCCACTTCGTCGTTACGGAAATCCACCAGCCTTGAAGTGGGATCAATGTTGAGTTCAATATCAGGGTGCAACTCCTTGAAGCGGCCAAGCCGCGGCACCAGCCAGCGCGACGCGATGGCTGGCTCAACCGACACATTGAGCTGACGCGCGGCACCCACCGCCGCTGCTTCGCGCGATGCGTTTGCCAGGGAATCAAACAATGGCGTGAGCTGCTCGCCAAACCGCTGACCAGCCTCAGTGCACACAACGCCCCGGCCCGTGCGCAGGAAGAGCTGGGTGCCCAAATATTCTTCAAGCTCGCGGATGTGCCGGCTGATGGCGGCATGGGTTACAAAGAGCTCTCCAGCAGCTTCCGTGAAGCTCACATGCCGGGCCGCTGCTTCGAAAGCTTTCAATGCGTTGAGAGAAGGGAGTCGCCGGGCCATTGGGTGTCTGTAGCATCTTTTTGAAAGTTAACAAATAGTATGTAACTTTTTCTGATATGGTTTGTAGCTTTATACCGTTTGCGCTGCGGATGCGAGAGTGGCATATTAGGATCAAGAATTTGACGGTAAAGGAGAAATAATATGAACTGGGTTTTTGAAGCTTATTCAAATGCTTACAACACCGCAATGATGAACAGCCATGAAGGTGAAACACGTTTCGCAGTTGCGAAACGGATGGAATCCAAAAAGCTTGGCCGTATTGCCCGCCTGTTTGGCCACAAATAAGTAGCACCACAGCTCCGACTCGTCAGTTGGGGCTGTTTGCGTTGGGAAGGGCCGTATCTCTTGGGGATGCGGTGTTTTTTTATTTTAAAAATGGAACAAAAAAAGAACACATTGCGTGTGGATAAGCGCCAGCGATTTGGTGAAAGCTGCGGCACGAACCATTAGTGTGCGCAAATATTGGGAGAGATAAAATGGCGGGTTCGGTCAACAAGGTTATTCTGGTGGGCAATCTGGGCAAGGATCCGGAAGTGCGCCACACCCAGGATGGCAAGGCCATTGTCACCTTGAGCATCGCCACCTCGGAAAACTGGCGCGACAAGGCTACAGGCGAGCGCAAGGAGCGCACCGAATGGCACCGGGTGGTCATATTCAATGAAAACCTGGCCAAGGTGGCTGAGCAATATCTCAAGAAGGGCGCCACGGTTTATCTTGAAGGCCAGCTTCAGACCCGGAAATACACCGACAATGCGGGTGTTGAGAAATACACGACAGAAGTCGTGCTGCAGAATTATCGCGGTGAATTGACCATGCTGGGTGGCAAGGGCGGTGGCTCTGGCGAGAGCGCCGGCATGGGCGGCGGCGATGAGTTCGGCCAATCCAGCCCCATGGAACGGCCAAGGGGAAGCGGCGGCAAGACCCAAAGCTTCGCCCGTGACCTCGACGATGAAGTTCCATTTTGATGAAATTGCCCCAAAAAAGTGTGAGGAATTGTTGATACCCAAGGTTTAGACTTGATTAAGTCGAAGCTTTGCTGCATTGCAGCATAAATTGAGGTGCGATTTATGAACAAGCTTTTGGTAGTCTCTTTGGCCACATTCCTTGCTGCGACGGCGCAGTCTGCGCAATCGGAGGAGCCTATTGTCCTGTCTCAGGCCGAACTTGGAGAATTGTTTCCGGGTAAATTCCACGCAGTCGTCAACAGCGTGGTTTCTCTCGACATATCAGCGAAGCGCAACGGTGTCCTTGTCGGACAGATGGCAGGCGACTCCGATCAGGGTCGTTGGAGCTTGAAGGGCAACAAGCTATGCGTCGTCTGGTCAAGCTGGCTGGCGGGCAAAGTGTCGTGCTCAAGGGTCAAGGAAGCCGATGGCTGGTACCACGGCGTTGGCGTAAAATTCCGCAAAATCTAGGGCTGTGTTTCCGGTTTATTTAGCCGGAAAACACGATGCTTTTCGTTGCGATTGCCGTGGCTTCAAACTAAGCTGCGGCATCGCTCGAATCGTCCAATAAATACGGTGGTTTTGCAGCGGTCTGAATTCTGATCCCAAGGGCTGCCCGTGACCGACAACGACGACAGAAATGGCTTGGTGCCGCCTGCCAATCCGGGTGAAATAACCAACGTCACCATCGAAGACGAGATGAAGAAAAGCTATCTCGATTACGCCATGAGCGTGATCGTGAGCCGCGCCCTTCCGGATGTGCGCGATGGCTTGAAACCCGTTCACCGCCGCATCCTCTATACGATGGATGAAAACGGCTTCACGCCGGACAAGGCCTACAAGAAATCCGCCCGCATTGTGGGCGACGTGATGGGCAAATACCATCCACACGGCAACCTCGCGATCTATGATGCACTGGTGCGCATGGCGCAGGATTTTTCCCTGCGCCTGCCATTGATTGACGGCCAGGGAAACTTCGGCTCTGTCGACGGCGACCCGCCAGCCGCTGATCGCTACACCGAATCACGGCTCGCCAAATCAGCGATTCCCTTGCTGGATGATCTGGACAAGGACACGGTTGAATTTCAATTCAACTATTCCAATGAATTTCGCGAACCCACGGTGCTTCCCGCCAAGTATCCCAACCTGCTGGTCAATGGCGCGGGCGGCATAGCGGTTGGCATGGCAACCAACATGGCGCCCCATAATCTGGGCGAAGTCATTGATGCGACAATCGCCACCATCGATAATCCGGCGATTTCAATTGATGACCTGATCGAATTGATGCCAGGGCCGGATTTCCCAACCGGCGGCATTATCCTGGGTCGCATCGGCATCAAGTCCGCCTTCCATACGGGGCGCGGCTCCGTGGTTTTGCGCGGGCGCATTCATACGGAAGAAATCCGCAAAGACCGCGAAGCGCTGGTCGTCACCGAAATTCCCTATCAGGTGAACAAGGCGCTGATGGTTGAGCGCATCGCCGAAATGGTGCGCGACAAGCGCATCGAAGGCATTTCAGATATCCGCGACGAATCCTCGCGCGAGGGCATGCGCGTTGTGATCGAAATCAAGCGCGACGCCGTAGCCGATGTTGTGTTGAACCAGCTCTACCGGTTCTCGCAATTGCAGAGCACTTTCAGCGTCAACAACATTGCCCTCACCGGTGGAAGGCCAGAGCAGCTCAATCTAAAAGACTTGCTGCAGGCATTCATTGCCTTCCGCGAGGAAGTCGTCACCAGGCGAACCAAATTCCTCCTCAACAAGGCCCGTGACCGCGCCCATATCTTAGTGGGCCTTGCAATCGCGGTTGCCAACATAGACGATGTGATTTCACTTATTCGCAGGTCAAAAGATGCGGCCGAAGCGCGTGTTGCCTTGATGGCGCGCGCCTGGCCTGCCAGAGATCTGGCCCCTCTCATTTCCTTGATTGCCGACCCCCGCCATTCGCTTGCCAGCGATGGCAATTACCGCCTTTCCGAAGACCAGGCCCGCGCCATTCTCGATCTCAGGTTGCAGCGCCTCACGGCCTTGGGCATGGATGAGATCACCGAAGAGCTGCAGAAGCTTTCGGTTGAGATATCCGAGTACCTTGATATATTGCGCTCGCGCTTG
This sequence comes from Rhodobiaceae bacterium, assembly GCA_031375195.1. Taxonomy (GTDB): domain Bacteria; phylum Pseudomonadota; class Alphaproteobacteria; order Rhizobiales; family Aestuariivirgaceae; genus Aestuariivirga. The sequence goes on along the minus strand of JANMHO010000245.1, from coordinate 4,297 downwards.
CGGGTAATGAACATCATCAAGGACGAGCTCGCAAAAATCAAGGCGGATTTCGCCACGCCGCGCCGCACAGAAATCATCGAGAATGAAGGCGAGGTCGACGATGAAGACCTCATCCAACGTGAAGACATGGTGATCACCGTAAGCCACGCGGGCTATGTGAAACGCGTTCCGCTGTCGGCCTACCGGGCGCAAAGGCGCGGAGGCAAGGGCAGGGCGGGCGTGCAAATGCGCGACGAGGATTTCGTCACCAAATTGTTTGTGGCAAACACCCATACGCCAATCCTGTTTTTTTCTTCCAAGGGCATGGTGTACCGGATGAAAGTTTGGCGGCTGCCGGTTGGCAACCCGCAAGCCCGCGGCAAGGCGCTTATCAATCTGCTGCCACTCGCCCTTGATGAGCGCATCACCACAATCATGCCGCTTCCTGAGGATGCCACTGATGCTGCTAACTTGCATCTGATGTTTGCCACCAAGTCCGGCGGTGTGCGTCGCAACGCCCTTGATGACTTCGAAAACATCAACCGTTCAGGCAAGATTGCCATGAAGCTTGATGCTGGCGACATGATTGCTGGCGTTGAAATCTGCGGCGATGCCGATGACGTGCTTCTGACCACAGCCAAGGGGCAATGCATCCGTTTCTGCGTCGGCGATGTCCGCGTGTTCAAGGGCCGCGACTCAGCCGGTGTGCGCGGTATCCGGCTCGAGCCAGATGATCACGTGATTTCCATGGCCGTTCTGCGCCATGTGGATGCCACCGCCGAAGAGCGCATGGCTTTCATTAAAATGTCCCGCGCGGTTGCGGGCGAGGAAGCCGAAGCCAATGGCGCGGATGAGGAAGTGGTGGCCGATGCCGGATTGTCCCAAGAACGCTACGCCGCGATGGGGGCGGCCGAACAGGTGATCCTCACGGTTTCCAGCAATGGCTACGGCAAGCGCACATCCTCGTTCGAATACCGCATCACCAACCGCGGCGGCAAAGGCATCGTCGCCATGGCGGTCAACAACCGCAATGGCCCGCTTGTGGCGTCCTTCCCGATCGAAGCATCCGACGAGATCATGCTGGTCACCGACGGTGGCCAGCTCATCCGCTGCCCCGTCGATGGCATCCGCAAGGCTGGCAGGTCAACCCAGGGTGTGATTGTGATCAATACGGCAGACGATGAGCATGTTGTATCGGTTGAACGCCTGGGTGATGATGAGGGCGATGAAGGATAGGCGCAAGCTATGACATCCGAATCCTATTTGGCGTTCTGCGTTGCCGCAATTGCTCTGGCGCTTGTTCCTGGCCCAACCGTAACCGTGATCATTGCAAACAGCCTTCGCTACGGCGCGAAAGCAGGACTGATGAACGTGCTTGGAACACAAGCTGGATTTGTTATTTGGCTGGCCTTGGCAACGGCTGGATTGAATGCAGCGCTCCAGATTATGGGTGTCTGGTTTGATGTCCTGCGCTGGGCGGGTGCGGCGTATCTCGTGTGGCTCGGCATCAAGCTTTTTATGTCCAAAGGGGACTTGGCCCTGGCTGTGGATCGCGCGCGGCCACGCGGAAGCTTCTTCCTGCAAGGGTTTGTCGTCATCATCTCCAATCCAAAGATGCTGGTGCTGTTTGGCGCCATGATCCCGCCATTCCTTTCCAATGGCGGAAATGTGACGCGAGAAACACTCCTTCTCGGCCTGACATTCATGGTGATTGCTGCCGCAGGCGACACGGCCTACGCGTTTTTAGCAGGCAAAGCCGGAGCCTGGCTATCGCGGTCGCGCATTCGCACCATCGAAATCGTCAGCGGAATTTGCCTCACAGCCGGTGGAATTTGGCTGGCTCTGCGGTCCAACAGTTAGTCAGCCCATTCTCAACTTCTTCGCCACCTCAAAATCCCAAAACGTGGCTTCGATCTTGTTGCCATCAAGATCGCGTACAAAGCAGCCAAAATAGGGCTCACCGTAGTCATGCCGATGGCCGGGATTGCCATCTTCGGTCGCGCCCGCAGCAAGTGCCGCTTTGAAGAAAGCATCAACCTCGGCCTTCGACTGCGCTACAAAACTCACGTGACGGCCATTTCCCGGGGTTGCGCGACCGCCATCGAAAGGTGTTCCGAGCCAAAACTTAGGATACACCTTGCCAAACCCCACAGCGCCAGCGTGTTCCACTATAACCCGGCACCCCAATGGGCTGAGCAGGCGCTCATAGAATTTTCGTGCTTTGTCAAAGTCGTTGGTGCCAACCGAAACGTGAGAAATGACGGTTTGAATCTCGTTTGCCATGATCGGTTCTCCTGAATGCGCCACCAACATACTGCCTTCTGCTGACAGGTTGCGGCAGCAACCTGAACGGTTTAACATTACCGCATGAATCGCACAGGCTTTTACCCCGGCTCGTTTGACCCCGTAACCTACGGGCACCTCGACATCATCGCGCGCTCGGCCCGGCTGGTTGAAAAACTTGTGCTGGGTGTGGGCACGCACCCTGGAAAACAATCGCTTCTCAGCGAAAAAACCCGCGTTGAACTGCTGGAACAGGTGACCAAACCCATAGCGGAGCACACGGGGATTAAAATCAGCGTTGTGACTTTTGCCGATTTGGCGGTGGATGCGGCCCGCCGCGCCCATGCGGGATTGATCATCCGGGGTCTCAGGGATGCCAGCGACTTTGATTATGAAGTTCAAATGGGCCAGATGAATGGGGCCCTGGCTCCCGACATCGAAACCGTGTTTTTGGCCGCGTCGCCGGCAACCCGCATGATTGCCTCATCGCTGGTCAAGCAAATCGCCAAAATGGGCGGTGATATCACCTTGTTTATCCCCAAGGAAGCGCAAGCGGCGGTGGCTGCGGCAATCAAGAAATCTTAACTTGCACAGCCTCATTTCTGGCGATAACTGGCATTATTCAAAGCGAGACGACCTCAAACCCCAACTGGAGACTTTAGAATGAAGAAACTTGGCGTCTTTGCCATTGCCGTCGTGCTGATGGCAGCCCCAGCGTTTGCTGCTGAAAAGCTCGTGGTCGAAACCAGCAAGAAATGCAGTTTCACCATCACCCTTCGCGCCGATCTGGCGCCAAAGCACGTGGCGCAAATCTCCAAGCTGGCCGCCGCCGGGTTCTACGATGGCATCGTGTTTCACCGGGTGATTGATGGCTTCATGGCCCAAACCGGCGACCCGACGGGCACCGGAATGGGCGGTTCACAGGAACCCAATATCGACGCGGAGTTCACCAGCGAGCATTTTGCCCGTGGAGCTGTCGGCATGGCGCGTTCAAGCGACCCCAATTCAGCCAACAGCCAGTTCTTCGTCATGTTCGCCGATGGCGGGTTTCTCGATAACCAATACACAGTCTGGGGCAAGGTTGATGACGAAGGCATGTTCTGCGTTGACCGCCTAGAGCGCGGCGAGCCACCGGCAAATCCTGATAAAATGGTAAAGGTAACCGTGCAATAATGGCTGATCTCGAAAATATTCTTCACATGGATCTGCCCAAGGGCCAGGTTGTGATTGAACTCCTGCACAAGCTTGCCCCCGGCCACGTGGCCCGCATCAAGGAGTTGACGCGCGAAGGCTTCTACAACGGCGTGGTGTTTCACCGCGTGATCGATGGCTTCATGGCCCAGGGCGGCGACCCCACCGGCACCGGCACGGGCGGCTCGAAGAAGCCGGACCTCAAGGCCGAGTTCAGCAAGGAGCCCCATATTCGCGGCATCTGTTCCATGGCGCGGTCATCCAGCCCAAACTCCGCCAACAGCCAGTTCTTCATCTGCTTCGATGATGCGACGTTCCTTGACAATCAATACACGGTATGGGGCCGGGTGACCTCTGGCATGGAGCATGTGGACGCCCTGAAGAAGGGCGAGCCACCGAAAAATCCCGACAAGATCATCAAGATGCAAGTGGCGGCGGATGCCAGGTAACGGCAGCTCCCGCTGTGCGCGTTTCTGATTTTGATTTTGAACTTCCGCAGGAGCGAATTGCCCTTCGCCCGGCGGTTCCACGAGAGTCGGCAAAGCTGCTGGTGGTGGATAATGGTTTTCGTGATCTGACGGTTGGCGATCTGCCGTGCCAGTTGCGAAGCGGCGATGTGCTGGTTTTCAACAACACAAAGGTCATTCCAGCAGCCTTGACGGGGGGGCGCCTTGGGCGGGGGGATTCCACGCCAAAGATCGAGGCCCTGCTTCACATGCGCCTTGATGCCTCCCGCTGGAAAGCATTCGCCAAGCCGGGGAAGAAGCTGCGGGCGGGGGACAGGTTGCGCTTTGGGGGCGAAGGCAGGGCCTGTCTTCTGGGGAACCTGGATGCGACCGTGGAG
>JANMHO010000197.1:0-3281 GCA_031375195.1 Rhodobiaceae bacterium | reverse complement strand
TTTGGCTGCCATCTCTATCACTGCCATGCCATTCCGCTGAAACGCCACATCCACAAGGGTCTTTATGGTGTTTTCATCGTTGACCCGGATCCGGCCCGGCACCCGGAAGCCAGCCTTCAGGCGGAGTCACGGCTTATGGGTTCACCAGAGAACGCCAAGTGGCAGGAAATGGTGATGGTGATGAACGCCTTTGACACGAATTTCGACGACGAAAATGAGTTCTATTGCGTCAACAGCATTCCCTTCGCCTATTTCGACAAACCGATCCGCATTGAGAAAGAGCGGCCCGTCCGCATCTATCTTGTCAACATCACGGAATTCGATCCGATCAATTCGGTGCATGTGCATGCGAATTTCTTTGACTTCTATGATCATGGCACGACGCTCACGCCCACCCACCGCACCATCGACACGGTGATGATGTGCCAGGCCCAGCGCGGCATCATTGAAATGTCGTTTGCTGATCATGAGCCCGGCATTTACATGTTCCACGCCCATCAGTCGGAGTTTGCCGAACTTGGCTGGATGAGCCATTTCGAGGTGGTGTGATGGGTTCAACACGATTCTGGCTCGGGCTTCCCGTCGTTGTCCTGGCGCTGATCGTTGCGCTTTTGCTGCTGTGGCGGCCGCTTGACCGGCTGACACAGGAAGCGCCGCCAGTCGAGGAGGCAGCGATTGAGCGGGTGAATTTGACGCCGGGCATGATCTCGCTCGACGTGCGCACCGACGGCTCGAAACCTGTGGTCATTGCGCAAGCGCAGGTCGATACGGCTTACCGCGTGTTCACCGCGACGCCACTCGCTTCGGGTGCGCGGCTTGGCCTTACCCGCATCGATATTCCCTATCCGTGGATTGAGGGCGAGGCCCATCACATCGCCTTGCTGACAGCAACGGGCGCCATTATCGACCATACGATTGAGGTTGCCACCGCAACGCCAGTCCTGTCGGGTGCGTCCCTCGGGCTTCTAGCTGCGGTGGGACTTCTGCTGGGCGCGGTTCCTGTGGCCACGGGGCTGCTGGCCTGGCCTGCCATGCGCTCGCTGTCGCGGCCCACGATGAATTTTTTGCTGGCGCTCACGGTTGGCCTGTTGGCTTTCCTGTTGATCGATACCATTGGCGAGGGGCTTGAGGAGGCGGCGGAGACCATCGGGCGCTTGCGTGGAACAGTGCTGTTCTGGGTGATGCTGGCGGTGACGACCCTGGTTCTGCTGGCCATGGGGCGCGCAAAAGGCGTGGCACCGGAAGGCATGCGGCTGGCAACTTTCATTGCACTTGGGATTGGCTTGCATAATCTGGGTGAAGGGCTGGCGGTGGGCGCTGCCCTTGCTACGGGTTCTGCGGCGCTGGCCACTTTTCTTGTCATTGGTTTCACCATCCATAATGTCACTGAAGGCATTGGCATCGCCGTGCCAATCGCTGACGAGAGGCCAAAATTTGCACAGTTCGCTGGCCTTGCGGCGCTGGCCGGGTTTCCTGCCATCATTGGCACGGTTCTCGGCACGCAGGCGGTCAGCCCCTTGTGGATTGCTGTGTGTTTTGGGGTGGGGGCAGGGGCCATCCTGCAGGTGATCATCGAAGTGGGTGCTTTGATCCTGCGCCGCTCGGGTCCGGGGCAATGGCTCTCGCCGCCCATAGCCGCAGGTGTCAGCGCAGGTCTTGGCATCATGTATGTGACGGCGCTTCTGGTCTAGCGCTCCACCTTGCAGACTCCCGCCCGCTCGCCTAAACGCTCTGCCCATGCATGACAGTGTTCTGATTATCGATTTCGGTTCCCAGCTAACCCAGCTTATCGCGCGGCGGGTGCGGGAGGCGGGGGTTTATTCGGAGGTTGTGCCGTTTCAGAGCGCTGCAGTGGCTTTCGCGCGGATGAAGCCCAAGGCCGTTATTCTTTCCGGCGGGCCAGCATCGCCCGCCGAAGAGGGAAGTCCTCGCGCGCCCCAGGAAATTTTCGAGGCTGGCGTTCCCATTCTGGGCATCTGCTATGGCCAGATGCTGCTGGCGGTTCACCTCGGCGGAAAAGTTGAAAGCGGGCATCACCGGGAATTCGGCCGGGCGGAAGTTTCAGTCAAAGCCGCCTCGCCCTTGTTCGAAGGCGTGTGGTCCGATGGCGGCAAGCACACGGTTTGGATGAGCCATGGGGACCGGATTACGGCATTGCCAGCGGGCTTCGCCGTCAAGGGCGTTTCGGAGAATGCGCCCTTCGCAGTGATTGAAGACTCCGCCCGCAAATTCTACGGCCTGATGTTTCACCCGGAAGTGGTGCACACGCCCGAGGGCGCGGAGCTCATCCGCAATTTTGTCTTGACGATCGCGGGCTGCAGGAATGATTGGACCATGGCGGCGTTTCGGCAGGAAGCGATTGCCCGCATTCGCGCGCAAGTCGGCGGGGGCCGCGTTTTATGCGGGCTTTCGGGCGGAGTTGATTCATCGGTCGCAGCCGTATTGCTGCATGAGGCGATAGGCGAACAGTTGACCTGCGTGTTTGTGGACCATGGGCTGATGCGCCTGAATGAGGCGCAGGAAGTGGTTTCCATGTTCCGGGACCACTATAATCTCAAGCTGGTGCATGTGGACGCAGCAGATACTTTTATCTCCGCGCTCGAGGGCGAAGCGGACCCGGAAACCAAGCGCAAGACCATTGGCCGCCTGTTCATTGAGGTGTTTGAGGCGGAAGCCAGGAAAATCGGCGGCGCGGATTTTCTGGCGCAGGGCACATTGTATCCCGATGTCATTGAAAGCGTTTCATTCACCGGCGGGCCATCGGTCACCATCAAGTCGCACCACAATGTGGGGGGCCTGCCCGCGAGGATGAACATGAAGCTGGTGGAACCCTTGCGCGAACTCTTCAAAGATGAAGTGAGGAAGCTTGGCCAAGAGCTTGGCCTGCCGGAGAAATTTGTCGGACGGCATCCGTTTCCAGGACCAGGGCTGGCGATCCGTTTGCCGGGTGGTGTGACGCGTGAGAAGCTGGATATCCTGCGCAAGGCCGACGCGATCTATCTCGATGAAATCCGCAAAGCCGGACTCTACGACAAAATCTGGCAGGCGTTCTCGGTCCTGCTGCCGGTGCAGACGGTGGGCGTCATGGGCGATGGCCGCACTTATGACCGGGTTCTGGCGCTCAGGGCTGTGACCTCGGTTGACGGCATGACGGCGGATTTCTATCCCTTCGACATGAATTTTCTCGGCCGCGCCGCCACCCGGATCATCAATGAAGTGAAGGGGGTTAGCCGCGTGGTTTACGATGTGACGAGCAAGCCGCCGGGGACGATTGAGTGGGA
>JANMHO010000264.1:0-1791 GCA_031375195.1 Rhodobiaceae bacterium | reverse complement strand
TATCCTCAAACCGAAATACCATCGTCCTGGTTGCGGAGGGCGCGATTGCCTGTGGCGTGCGCCAGCACCTGCGGGAAAACAGTTGTTTTTGTGTCTGAGAAGAAAAAAGGAGTTTCCGGGTCATGACCGAACTAATGCTCTCGCGACGGAATGCATTGAAGGCGAGCGTCATGGGCGGTGGTGCCTTGGCTCTCAGCCCTGGTTCGGCGCAATCCCAGGCTGTTCTGACGCCATTCATGGACCCGCTCCCTATTCCATCCATATTGCAGCCAGTCGCTGCCTTTACGCCAAAAGCGGACGTATCGGCAACCAATGTCGATGGCACCCACACCTATCATGTGAGTGGCCCAAGGACGGTCGCCGCTAACACTGTCTATTACAACATCGAGGAAAAACCGGGTTTCCACAAGTTTCATGCGCAGCTTCCCGCCAGCAGCATATGGGGCTATCAGGGAATTCTTCCGGGAAGGACAATCATAACCGAAAGCGGGAAACCGGCGCTTGTCCGTTTCGCCAATAACTTGCCCGCCAACGATCCGGTCGCCATAGGCGAGCCAGTTTCCGTCATTCACCGGCACGGCGGATTCCAGGCTCCTCAGGATGATGGCTATCCCATGGATTCCTTCGCCAGCGGACAAACCCGCGACTACTATTTTCCATGTGCGCCTGAGGGCGGGCTGGCGCAGAATGAGGTCTCTTGCCTCTGGTATCATGATCACTCGGTCGATGCGACGGCAGCCAATGTCTATCGCGGCCTCTTTGGCTTCAATATGAACTTTGACGCGCTGGATTCAAAGCTCGGCGAAGATGATCCAGACCCGGCGGCGCTGCGCCTGCCCGGCAAAATGAGTGCTGATGGCACACAGCGTCTTTATGATATTCCACTGGGGATTGCCGATCGCACGATCGATGCGAATGGCCAGCTGGTTTACAACAACTTTGGCCACGACGGCTTCATCGGCGATCCAAGGCTGTCTGTTAACGGCAAAATTCAGCCTTACCTCACGGTCCAGCGCCGGAAATACCGGTTCCGCCTCTACAATTGCTGCAGCGCCCGCATGCTGCAACTCTATCTCGTGGTCAATGGCACGGCGGTGCCATTCCACAGCGTCATCGGCAGTGATTTGAGCCTGTATGAAAAACCGCTCTTCAACGTCGGCAGTCTCCGCATGGGCCCGGCCGAGCGCTTCGACATTGTGCTTGATTTCAGCAAGTTTGCCGCCGGGGCCCAAGTCTATATTGAAAACCGCATGGTGCAAATCAATGGTCGAAAGCCCGAAGATCTCGCCGTGACTGGTCCAAAGATACTCAAATTCTCAGTCGGAAGTGCAACGCCTCTCAACAATAGCCGGGTTCCTGCAATCCTGCGCGCCTGCCCGGAGGGACTGAGTTATCTCCTGCCCAAGGTGCAGGTTGAACGGACTTTTGAATTTGGAAGGTCAAATGGCGCGTGGACCATCAACGACAATTTTTTTGATGAAAACCGGATTATGGCCAAACCGAAACTGGGTGTGCCCGAGATATGGACATTAAAAGCGGGCGGCGGCTGGTCACATCCAATTCATATTCATTTGACGGAATTCTACATCCTGTCCCGCAATGGCCTGGCGCCGCCCCTGGTGGAGCGGGGCCGCAAAGACACCGTTCGCGTTGGATGGAAGGACGGCGACGTCAAAATCCTGATCAATTTCACCGGCTATACGGGCCGCTATGTTTTCCATTGCCACAATTTGGAACATGAAGACATGCGGATGATGGCCAACATAGAGTTGCAACCATGAAAAACCTGAC
>JANMHO010000091.1:0-5386 GCA_031375195.1 Rhodobiaceae bacterium | reverse complement strand
TTATCCCTCAATTGTCCAACCCGTTGAAATTGAGGACCATCAAACTACCAACAAGTGTTAACGAATAGACGGGAATAATACCTGAGTAATTCTACTCAATCCACGAAGGTTGGGGGTCGCCGGAGATAATCTTTGCCACGGTCTTGTAGAGAACTGGCGCATCGATTGGCTTGTCAAAAAAGGCGGCTGCCCCGGCACGCTCCGCCTTGGCGCGGATTTCAGGGTTGCCAAGGCCCGTTATGAACACCGCAGGTGCGCCGCAGCCCCTTTGGCGCAAGGTTTCGAGGAGCGCAAATCCGTCGAGTTCCGGCAAATTCACGTCAAGTATAAACAGGTTGGGGTCATCTAGTTCACCATCCAGAAGGTGTTGGCCTGAGCTGAAGGCTACAACGCTCATACCCTTCAAAGTGAGAAAGACATCAAGGGAGTCACGCACTGCGTCGTCATCATCAATGAGGTAGATCGTTGGAATTTCAGCCCGTTTTTGCATGCATTTGCCAGAATATTGCAGTTTGTTTTGTGGTTTATGGTCTCGCGATTTGCAAACTGGCTAGGAAGTGTCTCAGGATTCTCTCTTTTCTGCTAGTCCGGTAAAACACCTATTCGCTCCGGGCCATTTGCCGACCAGGCTCATTTCGCCGCTGCGCCTGCTTCGAGTGAAATCCGAACCAATTCCGCCAGGCTGTCGGCCTGCATTTTGACCATGAGCCGTGCCCTGTGATTTTCAACCGTGCGGGCGCTGATCCCCAGTTCAAAAGCGATGATCTTGTTGGGATGGCCCGCGATGAGGTGGCGTAGAACATCGCGCTCGCGGGGCGTCAGGGCCGCAATCCTCTGGCGGGCTGAAGAAACCCCTTCTGTCATCTGCAGGCGCGCGCGCCTGCTCTCCACTGCCCTGCTGATGGCGGCGAGAAACAGATCGGTCTTCAGGGGCTTCTCAATGAAATCGACGGCGCCCGACTTCAGGGCTTGCACGGCGCTGGGAACGTCTCCATGGCCGGTTATGACGATGAAGGGAAGATCAATAGATTTTTCCAGCAAATGCTTTTGCAGGTCCAGTCCTCCCATTTCCGGCATGCGCATATCGGCCACCACGCAGAGAGCGTCGGTGACAGACAGATTGCTCAAGAAATCCTGGCATGACCCATGCGCCGTGGTCGTGTAGCCCTTGGTTTCGAGCAATACGCAGAGAGAATCCCTGACACCCTCATCATCATCAATCACATGGATGATCTCCGGCACGTTGTCAGGTCTTCCTGTCAATAGGCAAAGTGAATCTGAAAATGGCGCCGCCCCCGGAATTAGGCTCCAGCCACAGGCGGCCATCATGTGCTTCGACAATGGAACGGCAAATGGCAAGTCCCAGCCCGGTGCCGCCTGACTTGGTGGTCATGAATGGCGTGAACAATTGGCTTGCCACTTTCTCCGGAACACCGGGGCCGGAGTCGATGACACTGATTTCCAGTTCGTTTGCAGCGTTGATGCGCGAGCGCAAAGTGAGCTCCCGCCGCCGGTGATCAGCCATCGCATCGATGCTGTTGCGGACGAGATTCATGATGACCTGCTGAATCTGGATGCGGTCGACCATCATGGGAGGGAGATCAGGTGAGAGGTCAAATGTCGTAAGTATGCTTTTGCTCTTGGAGCCGATTGCAGCAATGCCATTTGCTTCTTCAATCAGCCGGTTGATATCTTCCAATGTCAATTCGGGTGTTTTTTTCTGGGCGAATTCGCGGATGCGGCGGATAGTGTCGCCAGCGCGGCGAATTTGCGCCTGAACCTGATCGAGAACTTTTGAGCCTCGTTCGCGATCTTTCGTCTTGGGAGAGGCCAGAAGCTCCCGCGCCACATCGAGATAAGTTCCTGCCGCCGATAGAGGCTGATTGGTTTCATGGGCAATCATTGATGAAACTTCACCCAGGCTCGCAAGCCTTGACGCATGGATAAGCTCCGCCTGAAGCTCCTGAACGCGCTGCTCCACTTGCTGATGTTCGGTAAGGTCGCGAATAAATCCGGTGAACACACGTCGTTCGCCAATCCGGGCTTCGCCGACTGCCAATTCTATGGGGAAAGTCGTTCCGTTCTTCCGTTGCCCCGTCACAATGCGGCCGATGCCGATAATCCGCTTTTCACCTGTCGAGAGGTAGCGCTGCAGAAATCCATCATGCCGGTCGGCGAAATAGGGTGGCATGAGCATCTTTACATTTTGCCCACGCACTTCATCGGTGGTATAGCCAAAGATGTGCTCCGCCATGCGGTTGAAAGATTGCACCACCCCCTTCTCATCAATCACAATGATGGCCTCGGGAGAAGTGTCATAAATTGTCTGTAGGATTTTCTCCTCGGTATGGATCATGAATTGAGTCTCGTGTTGGTGCAAAAATCAAAGATAGGGACTTTCCGTTGTTCTTTCAATGGGATGGCCCATTGCGCCTCCCTCTGGATGAAACGTCGAATGGTTGATCCAGATCAAAGCACGGATTTGGCGGCCTGCTAGCCTTGTCCAAGCTTGCAACAGGAGATTATTGCGATGGACGTTTCAAAATTTACCAAATCATGCCTTTTTGCCGCGACAGCGCTTTTCATCGCGACCGCCACCCCCGCCTACGCTGATAACGACGATGGCTGGTTTTGGGGCAAGGGGCACATGGGCCAGTGGTTCAAGGGCGAATGGATGGGCCGTTCGATGATGGATGGCTGGGGCCCCGGCATGATGATGGGTGGCCGCTTCAATGAACAGCGCCTCGACGCCCTGAAGGAGGAACTCGCTATCACCGAGGCCCAAAAGAAATTGTGGAACGACTATGCGGAAGCAGTGAAGAGCTCTGCGACATCCATGCGCGAAGCCCATCTACAGATGATGGGCGCTGATATTCCTGCAACCTTGCCCGAGCGTATCGCCCTGCACGAAGGCATGATGGCAACCCGGCAAAACAGCATGAAGTCCACCAATGAGGCCACGCTGGCGCTCTATAACGCGCTCGATGCCACGCAGAAAAAGAAGGCAGACGAACTCTTGCTGGGCATGGGTATGATGTAGCTCCGGCTACGCCGCGTTCCTGGGCTTTCCGTGCCGCGACAATTGAAGCACTGGAAATGTTCCAAATCCAATTTGCGCCAGCAAACCCATCTGTTGGGGCAACTCTTTGTATATCGCAATGTGGTCTGCGAATGTGCGCCCGAACAGGGCCATGGACAAGCCAAGCTCCGCCGCCATGAGCCAGACAAACGCGGTGGCTCCCATCAGCGCGCGCTCAATGAAATCAGAAGGCACCGAAAAGCGCCTGATTGTCCACCCGCAGGAAACCCAGGAAACCCCGAGCACAATGGGTATTTCGGCTGCGACAGCGAATTCAGCCCCCAGCATTGGCGTGAGGACAAAACCCCGAAATATCCCAAGAGCAAGGGCGATGCCGAAGACAATGGCAAAATAGGCCGCTCCCGCCTTGGCTGTTGGCAGACAATAACTCATCGCGGAACCCGTGCTTTCATGCGCGCCATCATATGGGGTCACAAAACCAATGCAATTGATCAATATCAAAGCGCTTGCTGACGGTTCAGTTAGCTAGTTGATTTGGAAGTTTGCCTGCCGCAGAGTTTCCAGCAAGGTCGGCAACAAGTCGGAGCCCGGATCATGGCATACAAGACCATTCTTCTCTCCCTCAACGATGTGCCCCGTGCGGAGGCGATGATTGATGCCGCAGCCGCGATTGCAACGGCCCATGGCGCCCATGTCATCGGGTGCTATGTCATTCCCGCGGTCACCATATACCCGGAAGTGGGATACGCCGCGCCACCCGCCGTCTATGAGGCGCATCAGCAATATTTCAAGACAAATATGGCAGCTATCAAACAGCGCTTTGAGACGAGGATGAAGCAGGATGGCTTGCTCTATGAATGGCGCGAAATGAATTCTGTCTATTCGGACATTGCGCCAAGTCTTATCGAAATTGGCGCTTCTGCTGATCTCATTTTGATGAGCCAGATTGCTGAAAACTCAGAGGCTGAAATCGAAACAGGTCTGGTGGAGCGCGTGGTGATGGAAAGCGGCAGGCCGGTTTTGATCATTCCACAGGCGGGTTTATATAAAACGCCCAAATCCGTTGTCGTTGGTTACAATGGCACCCGCGAGGCAGCCCGCGCTGCCTTCGATGCTGTGCCACTGCTCAGAGGTGCGAAAGACGTTCGCGTCGTATGGGTCGATCCTTATAAACAGCGCCAAAGTGCCGGCGAGCTGCCGGGAGCGGAAATGGCAACAGTTCTTGCCCGTCAGGGCGTGAAGGCGGTGGCGGAAGGGCTCGAAACCAATGGCCTTGATGCCGGTGACGCTCTCTTGCGGCTTGCCAATGACCGCGACGCTGAATTGCTGGTTATGGGCGCCTATGCCCACTCGCGGTTGCGCCAGTATATTTTCGGCGGGGCAACCCAGCATGTCATGGAACACGCAAGGATTCCCGTGCTGATGTCCCACTGATGCCAGCAAACCTCTCAGCGTCTGGTCCCATTCAAGGGATCAGCGAAGAACTGGCGCAGAACAGGTTGAAATCGGAGGGGTATAACGAGTTGCCCCAACCCGACAGACGGACGCCACTGCGCATTGTCATTGAGGTTATCCGGGAACCTATGCTGATGCTGTTGCTCGCAAGCGGCATTATCTACATGTTCCTCGGTGACACGACGGACGCGCTCATTCTGGTTGCGCTTGCTACAATGTCGGTTGCCATAACCGTGGTGCAGGAATCCCGCACGGAACGGGTGCTTGAGGCCCTGCGCGATCTCGCCAGCCCCCGCGCCCTGGTCATCCGCGACGGGGAACGCAAGCGGATAGCGGGCCGTGAAGTGGTGCGCGGCGACATCATCGTGCTGGGCGAAGGAGACCGCGTGCCCGCCGACGCGGTGCTTTTTCAGGCCCATGACTTGCAGGCCGATGAGTCTCTGCTCACCGGTGAATCGATGAGTCTCTGCTCACCGGTGAATCCGTGCCCGTGCGCAAGGTGGCCAACTACAGGTTTGATCCCTCGCGGTTGCAGCGGCCAGGCGGCGATGACCTGCCATTTGTGTATTCCGGTTCCTTGATCGTCCGGGGCACAGGAATCAGCGAGGTGACCGCCATCGGCGCCGCAAGCGAAATCGGCAAGATCGGGCACTCGCTAAGCAACTTGGAGATTGCGCCGCCACGATTGCAGAGGCAGACCAGAAAGCTGGTGCAAGCCTTTGCCGTCTTTGGCGGCGTCGTATGTGTTGTCGCCGTGTTGCTCTATGGCTCCATGCGCGGCGATTGGCTCGAAGGCGTGCTGGCTGGCATTGCGCTCGGCATGTCATTGCTGCCTGAGGAATTCCCTGTTGTGTTGACGGTATTCATGGCGGTGGGCGCTTGGCGTATTTC
>JANMHO010000073.1:0-4039 GCA_031375195.1 Rhodobiaceae bacterium | reverse complement strand
CCATTCGGCGGCCTTCGCTTCGTCGGTGGAAACACCCAGCCCATTTTGATACAATAGACCCGTGGCATTTTGCGCATCAACATGCCCGCTTTTCGCGGCGGCTTCGTAGAGTTTCGCGGCGGTGGGCAGATCCCTGGTCAGTCCCTTCGCGCCCTTGCTCACGATGCGCGCCAGACGATACTGCGCTTCAACATTTCCATTGAGCGCAGCCTTGCGATACCATTTTGCCGCCTCAGCCAAATCCAGGCGGGCGGCTTCGCCCTGCTCATAGGCAAGCGCCACGGCCATTTGCGCGTCCTCGTCGCCAACCTGGGCGAGTTTCAGCCTTTTTGAGAATGGCAATCCGTCAAGGGTCTGGGCCATGGCAGGAGATGAGCCGAAAATTCCTGCACCCATTACTAAACAAACAAGGAATCTGCGCATACCCAAACAATAGCTCCAGCCCAAGACAATTGAAACACGTTTATGCCGCTACTCCAACGAGAGTTGACTCACACGGGTGAAAACCATTGTCTTGCAGAACGGCCCGACGCAGCCCTTCACTTTCATGTTGTTGCCTGAAAGCTTCATATAGGACGAATAGGTCCGGCCATCATCCGCATTGTAAATTTTGCCTTCCCATTTATTTTTGCCGGAAGGCTTCATGTTGGACAGAATGGTGAGGCCGATCAACGGCCGGTTGCGCAGCGCCTTGTCGGGGTTGTCTTTGTCCAGCTTGGGTTGCCCCGCCTTGTCGAGTGGCTTTGCCAGGGCGATAATGGCCCCGCAAAGATTTGGGCCACAGGGTGCGATTCGAACGGTGACTTTGCCGCTTTCCAGCATCCAAATGCCGTCAGCTCCGCTGCCCGCCACCGCGCCCGTTGACAACGCACACGCGAAAATTGCTGCTAAGCTGATCTTCCTGAATAGTGTCACGGCCGGCCTCCGTTGGAATTTCTGTACGTTGTGAAAATCGTCTGCTATTTACCCTTGAACTATACTAGCAAAGGAATCATGTCATGGGCAATGTCACCAAGTTAAGCAATCGCCGTAGCCATGACTCCAACGAATGGCAATTGCGTGTTGACCTTGCGGCAGCATTTAGGCTGGCGGCGAGAAACGACTGGCATGAGGCCGTGGCCAATCATTTCAGTTTGGCCGTATCCAATGATGGCAAGAAATTCCTGATGAACCCGCGCTGGAAGCATTTTTCGCGAATCAAGGCGTCCGAGCTGCTGCTCCTTGACACAGATGACCACACCACGATGCAAAAACCGAATGCTCCAGATCTCACCGCGTGGTCGCTGCATGGCCGGCTGCATGCCCTGCTGCCCCAGGCGCGCTGCATCATGCATCTGCACACACCCTTTGCCACTGCCATAGCCTCGCTCGCCGACCCTGAAATCAGGCCGATTGACCAGAACACGGCGCGGTTTTTCAACCGCGTCGCCTTTGACATGAACTACGGCGGCATGGCCAACACGGATGATGAAGGCGAGCGCCTGGCGCAGCTCATGGGCAACAAGGGCATCATGATGATGGGAAATCACGGGGTGCTGGTGTGCGCGGCGACGGTGGCCGAGGCCTATGATCTCACCTATTATCTTGAGCGTTCCTGCCGCAATCTGGCGCTGGCCTACCAGACCGGACAGCCCTTGCATGTGATGACAGCCGCGGTCGCGGAAAAGACCGCGCAGGAATGGGAAGCTGACCGCGAACAGTTCCACGCCCATTTCGCCGAGATGAAATCCATTCTGGACGACACCGACGCCAGCTACGCCGATTAGGGCTTGAAACCTTGGACCATAATGCTAGATCGCGTCCTCTAACGGTCTGGCGAACCCTGCGGAGGGGTGGCAGAGTGGTCGATTGCGACGGTCTTGAAAACCGTTGGGAGTGAAAGCTTTCCGGGGGTTCGAATCCCTCCCCCTCCGCCACTTGCCCTTTTGTATGGACCGGAGACATGGGTAGCAGAATACCCTCTCGGGCGCCTTCGCACCGTTCGTGCGACCTACTCCTCAAAGCGACCCGTGGCGTCACGGTCGCGGTCGTATCGTCTCGTGAGCGGAAACGGCGGCAACCAGGACTCACGACGAAGGGTCCAGCTTTCATAGGTTGGCATCAGTTGGTCAGGGGCATCCAGGGATCCGAGGTTCACTTCGATTTCGTCTGCGCTGCGTCCGAAAATGGACGAGCCGCAGCGGGGACAGAAAAACTTACCCTCGTAGTCGTGTGTTTCGCCAGTGATGGTCACCGAATCCTGCGGGAAAATCGCGGAAGCGTGAAAAAGGGCCCCATGATGCTTGCGGCAGTCGAGACAGTGACAAAGGCCGACCCGGTATGGGCGTCCCGACGCCACAATTCGGACGTTGCCGCACAGGCAACTGCCGGTGAATCGGTCCATGGTGCGTTTCCTCTATAATCAAGCGGTCGGAATGGTTACAACGAACAGCACTGTCATTGCAATTGCCCGCTGCGGGCGGGGACACGTCGTTCTTCCGTAGCGGGCGATAGTGATCATCGCTTCCAGGCGAACAGAGCCTATCAAATGACACTCCTGCTGGGCAGCCCGATCTGATTTGTCCGTATTAAATGTTAGTATATGACGGGCCTCTGATCCATCGGGAGATGGTTTCGGGTGCGGGTGGCCTGTATTCGAGAGCGCTGTGGGGCCGCCGGGCGTTGTAGAGTGGGGGTGAGCGATACTGGTGGGGACAGGATTCAAACAGGTTCGACGGACAAGAAATTTGCAAGACGTAATAGCCGCTATGGGCGGGATGCCTACGCGTTGATTGCGTCCATTGCTCGAGAACCCAATAAGCGATGCCGTTCAATGAAATTGGCCAGAGCGAGGTAAATACCTCGCGACCGAAAAATGGATGAGGAAATTTCAGAACACTGCAGGTGCAGTCCAGCAGCGTCACTGGAACTCAAGAGTTTATGGTTGATGTTCAAGAGGCAGGCCGTAATTCCAACGTTCATTGTCAGTCCTGTAGTAGGGATATGTTCACTTGCACCCTACGTGCTCATGCAAGGCGGTTATGAAATCAGCAGTGTTTTGTTCGCACTTGGTTGGATGACCCTCACAATTTCAGCCTTGGCGTTCATTATAGTTTTATGTCGGTGATGGCTTCAATGATGATGTGGTTCCTCATTTCTGTTCCTTGGAGGCGTCGTGTTACTCGTCAAGGCAAACAATCCCTCCAGAATATCTGCATGGAAAGAAGTGTGCGAAAGTTACGAACAAATTGCTCGACAGCATCGTGAAAACTCAAGCGAGGGGAATAAAAATGGCAACTGAATTTGGTGCTTATGGCCAAGAGGAAATGGGGACGCTTCCCTTTGATTGGGGCAAACTCAGCCACCCTCGACCATTCCCCGGCCAATCGTCTATTTGAATCTGAACCTGATCTGTTTGCGCGAGCGCGGGGCATTGGCCCGCTGAAAGGCCGCTTCTTCCCACCCCCCAATATTTATTTTCCTAGCCCTCTTGACTTGTTCCTATTATAGGAGTTTAGTTACTCCCGATGGTTTCCGAGGGAGGGGACAGTGTCGACAGCGTCTCTATATTGCGGAAATCATGGGCAGCGCCTGCAGGAGTTGGGAACTAACGCGCCCTTCACCTCCGGGAGCTTCGGGCTAGACCCTCGGGCACTACGGTCCGAGCGCCTTCGATGGCTAAACAACCTCAGCGGCAAACACCAGACACCGTGCGATCTGGGGCTCTGCAAGAATGAACCCGAATACAAAATCGCTGCGTTTCCTAACCTGGCTTTGAGCCAACCACCCTATTTTCCCAAGCATCCACGTACGTACGGGCTTGAAGCCGTGGCGGGAACTTCCCCTCCATTTGCTTTCACTCCAAATTCAAGGGCACCGCCATGACCAGCGCCAGAAAAGGCAATAAACTCCGCATACTGAAGATAAAGGCGCGTGCCCTGGGCCGGCGCCCGCGCGTCTCGCATGAACCGTGGGCGGGGTTCACGCCCAATGAAGCGCCGCGCGAGACGCCTTTGGATGGCTGTCCGTCGCCCCGCTGCCGGCGCGCGCAGGCCTGCCT
>JANMHO010000069.1:0-22668 GCA_031375195.1 Rhodobiaceae bacterium | reverse complement strand
AACCCTATGCGGCAATCATTGAAGATAGTGTGTCACTGGTAAGGCTCGCTGCCGATGTTGCAGGCACCAAGCGGTTCAATTGGCGGGGCAGGGTGGTCGAACCCTCTGCTGAACCTGAATGGCTGACGGTAGCCGATGCATTCCAAAAGTTTGCCGGCGTTGATTTGCTAAACGCGCTGAACCGCGATGATTTGGCCAGCCAATGCCCTGTCAGATTCACCGAGCAGGATTCCTGGGCCGATATGTTCAGCCGCATTCTCGTCGAAAAAATCGAGCCAAATCTGGGAAATGGTGCGATCACGGTCCTCTATGAATACCCGGCGCGGGAAGCAGCGCTCGCCCGCGTCTGCATCCATGACCCCCGCGTCGCCGAACGCTTCGAACTCTACGCTTGTGGTGTGGAGCTCGCCAATGGTTTTGGTGAACTCACCGATGCGCTGGAGCAACGCCGGAGATTTGAAGCCGAGATGGATATGAAGGAACAACTCTACGGCGAGCGCTACCCAATCGATGAGGATTTGCTGGCGGCCTTGGAAATCATGCCGCCAGCCTCTGGCGTAGCGTTGGGACTGGATCGCCTGATCATGCTGGCAACGGGAGCGACAAGAATTGATCGGGTGCTGTGGACGCCAAACCTCTAAACCCTCACCCTGAGATGCCTTGCGGAGCAATGCCTCGAAGGGTTGGTTGCAGCTGCGACGGATGCTTCAAGGCTCGCGTTGCCCGCACTCGGCATGGGAGATATATGGCTACCCCAATGCCTTTTCCGCCAGCACCTGCGTGATCGAGGTCGCCATTTTGTCCACCATTTCGGTCAACTCGGCGTCGGCGGAATTATAGGGTGGGGCCAGGATCACGACATCGCCATTCACGCCATCGACATTCCCGCCGACGGGATAGCAGATCAAGCCGTTTTCCAGCGCCCGTTGCCGCACATGCATGAAAAGCTTATGCGATCCGTCGAACGGTTTTTTTGTTTCGCGGTTCTGCACCAACTCCACCGCGATGAAGTGGCCGCGGCCCCTGATATCGCCAACCGCTTCGACGCCCTGCAGCGCCTCGGCGATCATTTTCTTTATCTTCGGTTCATTGGCGCGAACTTTGGCAATCAGGCCGTCACGGGCAATGATTTTTTGAACTGCGACGCCTGCGGCACAACAGGCCGTGTGGCCGGTGAAAGTGTGGCCGGTCATGATGGTGCCATGAACGCGCATGATGGTGTCTGATATCTTATCAGAGTAGATGGCAGCGCCCAATGGCAGATAGCCCGCAGCAAGGCCTTTGGCGACTGACATGATATCCGGCTCAACCCCATCAGTTTCCAGCGCCCGCCAGGTGCCGCAGCGCCCCGCCCCGCACATCACTTCATCGGCGATCATCAGCACGCCGTATTTGTCACAAATCTCGCGCACACGTTTGGCGTAACCCGAAGGAGCTGGAACGCAGCCGCCTGCCGCGCCAACAACGGGTTCAAAAATGAAGGCTGCAACCTTGTCAGCACCGAGCCTCAGGATTTCATCTTCCAGTTCTTGGGCACAGGCCGCACCATTGGGTTCTCCTACAGGCCGATAGTCATTGGCGGGAGAAAGGTGCGAAACATCAAGGAGAGAGCCTTCAAAGGGCGCCACCCGTTCCAGAAAGCCAGAGACCGAAAGTGCGCCTATCGTGCTGCCATGCCAACTTCTCTCCCTGGCAATGAAGCGCCTGCGGCTCATTTCGCCCCGCGCTGCATGATATTGCAGCGCTATTTTCAGGCAAGATTCCACTGCTTCAGAACCACCGGTCACGTAAACAAAATGTTTGAGTGTGCCGCCACATTGGCCTCGGACAATATCGGAAAGTTCTTCCAGGGCAGTGGACGTAAAAAAGTACCGATAGCCATGGGCGACGCGGTCCAATTGCGCCTTGATGGCGTCATTTACTTCCGTGTTTGAATGCCCGATGCAATAAACCGCTGGCCCGCCGGAACCGTCGATATATTGCTTGCCGTCAACATCGTAAATATAGCAACCCTTGGCCCATGATACTTTAGGCAGGTTCTCGGTTGAAATGATGGTGCGTGGCAGGGCAGTCATGTTTAATTCCCTCTTGCAGAACGGATGTTCTTCATGCGCTACTAGCAGAAACAGGGAAGATACCGCAAACCCATGATTACCGTATTTGACGAAACACAACGCCTTCATGCGCCCAGCACATTCATAGTGTCGGGGAAGCCGCAGCCAATTCCTGAAACCCCGGCGCGTATTGATATGCTGCTGCAGGGGGTGCTGGAAATCGGCTCGAATGTGGTTGCCCCGCCAGCAATTGGCATGGAAACCGTGGGGCTTGTCCATGACCAGCGCTACCTGGCCTTCCTCGAAACCCTGCTGGAGCGCTGGAGCCATATTCCCGATGCCAGTGAAATCCCGCTGCCCAACACCTATGCCATGGGAAGATCGACCTTGGCGCCTGCCAGCTATCCTGAATCCGTGGTGGGGCAGGTGGGCTATCATCTGGGCGATGGCGCCTGCCCAGTGACGCCCACAACGCTCACAGCAGCCCTGGGAAGCGCTGCCAGCGCCGTTCATGGCGCGAGCCTTGTGCTAGGGAGTGAAAAACTGGTTTACGCCCTGTGCCGCCCTCCGGGCCACCATGCAGCTTCGGACGTGGCCGCAGGCTTTTGCTATTTCAACAATTCGGCCTTGGCGGCGGAAGTTTTCACCCGGGCCGGAAAGCGCACTGCGATCCTGGATATTGACGTGCACCATGGCAATGGCACCGAGGCGATATTCTATGACCGCGCCGACGTGCTGACCGTTTCCGTCCACGCGCACCCCAAGCGGTTCTATCCCTTCTTTTGGGGTTACGAACACGAAACCGGCAGGGGCGAGGGCGAAGGCTTCAATTTGAATTTGCCGATGGAACGGGGAACTTTGATTGCGGATTACTGTCGAAGCCTCGAAACGGCCCTGCAAAAGGTCACCGAGTTCAGGCCGGATGCTATTGTTGTGGCGGCCGGCCTGGATATCGCGGTCGACGATCCCTTCCGGGGCTTTGCCATTGAAACTCCGGAATTTGCAACGATTGGCAAAATGATAGCGCAATTGCCCGCTCCAAAACTGGTGGTGCAGGAAGGCGGCTACCCCAGCCCAAGCCTCGGCCGCAATTTGGCTTCGCTGCTGAGGGGCCTTGGCGCATGAGTCTCGAAATCCGGGCCATGGCGGATCATGAAGCCCAAGGCGTGGCTGATATGGTGCACGGCCTGGCCCGTGATTTGGCACTCGGTGTTGTTCCCAACCTGACCGGAGCCAAACTCGTTGAAGCCCGCGAACTTGTAAATGTGGTTGTTGCCAGTGAACAGGGGAAGCTTCTGGGAGCCTGCCTCTATCTCATGACTTATTCAACCTTCCGCGCCGCCAAAGGGATGTATGTTGTCGATCTCTTCATCGTGGCAACCGCCCGCAACCGCAACATCGGATTAGCGTTGCTAAAGGAAGCATCGAGGATTGCATCGCACAACGGCGCAAAATTCATAAAGTTGGAAGTTGACCACGCCAATGAAGGCGGCGCCCGCTTTTACGAGCGCCTCGGCTTCAAAAAGAAATTGGAAGACAGGCTATTCATTCTGGAACAAGATGGCCTGAACAAATTCATAACGGGAGAATAGTATGCGCGTAGGTTTGATCGGCGTCGGCCTTATGGGCCATGGTATCGGCAAGAACATATTGGCGAAAGGGTTTTCTCTCTCAGTGATGGCTCACAAGAACCGCGTACCCGTCGACAGCCTGGTCTCATTGGGCGCCAAGGAATTTGTTTCGCCCGCCGAAATAGCCAAGGCTTCCGATCTGGTGATCCTGTGCGTCACCGGGACACCGCAAGTGGAAGAGGCTATCTATGGGGCGAAGGGGATAGGCGAGGCCCTGCGCGATGGCCTGATCATTGCCGATTGCTCAACAGCCGAACCAACCTCCACCATCAAGATCGCGGCTGACCTCAAGGCCAGGGGTGTTCATTTCGTGGATACGCCAATGACCCGCACACCCAAAGAAGCCGAAGCGGGAAAGCTGGGTCTGATGACCGGCGGCCCTTCGGAGATTATTGCAAAAATCCGGCCCGTGCTGGATTGCTTTGCCGATACCATCGTTCATGCAGGCGACGTGGGAGCCGCACATCAATTGAAGCTCTTGAACAACTTCCTCTCCATCGGTCATGCAGCGATGGCCTCTGAGGCCATCACAGTTGCCGCCAAGGCGGGCGTCAATATGGAGGCCTTCCGCGATATCGTCATGGCAGGCGGTGCCGCATCGGTCATGTTCGGCCGTCTCATCAACGTGCCGCTCTCCGACGACGACAGCCACGCCAAATTCGCCATCAAGAATGCCAGCAAGGACATGCGTTACTACACCAACATGACCGAGCGGTTGCCCGTTGCCTCATTCCTCGGCGAAACTGTTCACCAACTCTACGTCATGGCCGAAAACATGGGCTACGGTGACCGCTACGTGCCGCGCATGATCGACGTGTTCCAGAAGATCAACGGCATGAAGAAGTAAATGTGGTCGCGCTAGCAGGTGGCTTCACGCCGCCTGCTGCTCCTTTTGTTGCAATGGCAGCCAAGCCGTGAACCGGGCGCCCTTGCCCTGGATTGAGTCAATCTCCAGTCCACCGCCATGAAGCTCGAGGATCTTTTCGATTGCCGATATGCCCAAACCAACACCAAATCCCTTGGTCGTGAACAGGGGTTCGCGGATTTTTTCGAGCATATGCGGGGGAATGCCCGGGCCATTGTCCTTTACGACGATCTCAGCACCACGCGAGGACAGGCTTGTGCTGACATCGATCTGTGGGGTTCGGCCTCGCATTTCCGGAAATGGTGCGCCCTTTGCCAACATTGCTTCTGAGGCGTTGGAAAGCAGGTTTATGATAACGCGGGTGAGCCTGTTTGCATCAAATTCCACCATGCACCCACGCAAACCGAGATGGCAGCTCACCACCAAAGCGGATGGCAGTTTTGCCGCCTCCTCGTTCAGGACTTCCTCCAGCCATGCGTCCAGGTCAGTCATTTTCGTTTTAGGCTTTTGCGAGCGCGAAAAATCGAGCAGCTCTGTGATGATCGTGTCGCACCGCATGATGCTGGCATCGATTCTGGCGAGCTGCGGCGCAACGCCGCTATCAGACCCGCGCAATTTTTTGTTGAGCACAAAGAGCGTAGTTCTGGCAGCGCCCAGGGGATTGCGAAGCTCATGGGCAACGGTCGCGACAAGATTGCCAAGCTGCGCCATCTTGGCCTTGCGCACAATATCTTCCTGGGCCTCTCGCAGTTCCTCGGCCTGCTTGGTCAGCTTCATGTTAAGCAAAGTAATGTCTTCGTTGAGTTCCTTGAGGTTGACAGCGGCAATTTGCGTCTCGATCTCGGATCTATTTGCTGAGTCCCTGGACTGTCTCATGGAGATGTTCAACGCATGGGTTCTCGCCAGATGGAGCAGTGTAGTGGAAATGCTGATTCCTGCGGCAAGTGCGATGACAACCACGGCAACAACGCTCACCTGGCGGTAGAAATTTATCGCCGTCACTTCCACACTGTTTTTGAAAATGTCATTGGAAAGACCAGACCAGACTTGCCATGAGCTCCGCTGGTCCACTGTTGGCAGCGCGATGACCTCAGAATAGATCAGAGAAGGGTCGGGAACCCCTTGCAATATCCACTGGCGCGACGCGTTCAATTCTCCAGCGGATTTTCCCAGGTTGAAATAGTTGTTGCCGGGATTGATCAAGGCGAAGTGACGCGCGGGCAAGAGATCGCACAATGCTGATGTCAGCATGATCGCAGAAATAAGACCCCTGATCTTTCCATCTGCGCCATAAAACGGCGTCGAAAAAATGACCCCGGACCGGTCGGCGTCGCTGCCGGTGTGAATAAACAGGCTGTTGTCGGAAGTGATAATTTCGCCCCCGCTGATAAAGGGAACTTCATTATCCTGGACGTGGCCGGTTGTGGGGTAGTTTTGCTTCAACCAGTTTGCAGTCTCCTTCATCTGCCGGTATTCATGAATTTCAATTTCTTCGGGACTAGTAAAGGGCTCGGCCTTGACCATCTGGGGCATTGCCTTGCGATCGGCGAGGGGCAAATTGGTCCCTGCGTTGAGAATAGGCTCATCAAACGTCAGAATGGGCTCTTCAGGTTTAAACGTGACCGGATCGATGCGGTCCGGATCCATGTCGATTGGCACGATATAGATTTTCGAGATGGAAACGCTCGAAGCAACATTGTTGTAGATATGCTGGAAAGTGACACGCGCTTCCTCGCTCAGGTTCTTGCCGTGGCGATCTATATTGCGGATGCTCGGCAGGGTAGCCAGCGTGTGGAGGTTTTCCTGGATAATCCCCAGGGAAATTTGCAGTTTTTGCAGGCCGGTCCGGGCGGAGTCCTCGGACTTCTCAATGAATTCTTCGCGGGCTGCTTCATATTCGAGTTCGGCGCGGCGTTCCACCGTATAGATCAGCCCCAGCGCAACTGCGATGATCGCACTCCAATATGGCAATAGCCGCCGCATCGCCGCCCCTTAAATGTCACCTGGCCAAGATTAATGCCCGCTATTTTTTAACAAACGATTAACCATGCTTGACTCCGCCAGCGGCCCATGTTTCGTGGACCGCTATTGGTTTGAGGAGTTTTGATGGGCATCGCATTCACGTTTCCGGGGCAAGGTAGCCAGGCCGTTGGCATGGGGAAAAGCCTTGCAGATACATATGCTTCCGCCCATGCCGTGTTTGACGAAGTCGATGCGGCCCTCGGGCAAAAGCTTTCTGCGCTTATGCGGGATGGGCCGGAATCAGAACTGACACTCACAGCCAACGCCCAGCCCGCCTTGATGGCGGTCAGCATGGCCGTCGTGGCTGTCTTGAAGGCTGAGCATGGAATCGCGGTCGCGGAAACGGCGAAATTTGTGGCCGGCCATTCTCTTGGCGAGTATTCGGCCCTGGCGGCAGCTGGCACATTTTCACTCGCCGACACGGCGCGGCTGTTGCGCATCAGAGGTCTTGCGATGCAGTCGGCAACGCCTGTTGGTGTAGGTGCGATGGCTGCAATACTCGGATTGGATTTTGCCGACGTCGCTTCGATTGCGCGCGAGGCGGCGCAGGGAGATGTGTGCCAGGCCGCCAATGATAACAGCAGCGGGCAGGTCGTGATCTCCGGTCACAAGGCAGCGGTCGACCGCGCCTGTGAGATTGCCAAGGCCAAGGGCGCAAAGCGCGCGATAATTTTGCCAGTGAGCGCGCCTTTCCATTGCGCACTGATGCAGCCCGCCGCCGATGCCATGTCGGAGGCTCTGTTGAGTGTGACCATGAACACTCCCTCGGTTCCCGTTATTGCCAATGTTTTGGCTGGGCCTGTTTCCGGTATGGATGAAATCCGGAAACGCCTGGTGGAGCAGGTGACCGGGACGGTGCGGTGGCGCGAATGCGTGGGCTATATGGCAGCGCAAGGTGTTGATGTGTTTTGTGAGCTGGGCGCAGGCAAGGTATTGACCGGACTCCTGAAAAAGAATGCGCCAGAGGCGCAGGGCCTGGCACTGGGCACCCCTGATGACATAGCCGCCGCCGCTGCAATCTTGAAGCAAGGATAGTTTGATGTTTGATCTCACAGGAAGAACCGCACTCGTGACGGGCGCCACCGGCGGCATCGGCGCTGCCATCGCCAAGGCATTGCATGGGGCGGGGGCGACGGTTGCAATTTCAGGAACCCGTGCTGCCGTGCTGGAAGAATTGAAATCCGCTCTGGGAGCGCGCGTTCACGTAGTGCCCTGCAATTTGTCTGATCCTGTGGATGTGGAAAGACTGGTGCCCGCCGCCGAGGCTGCAATGGGTGGATTGGACATTCTCATTAACAATGCAGGCATTACCAGGGATGGACTCTCTATGCGCATGAAGGATGAGGATTGGACAAGTGTGCTTGAAGTGAATCTCACCGCCAGCTTCCGCCTCTGCCGCTCTGCCATGCGCGGAATGATGAAAAGGCGTTGGGGCCGTATTGTCAACATCACCTCGGTTGTGGGTGTGACCGGCAATGCCGGGCAGGCAAACTATGTGGCTTCAAAAGCAGGTGTCATTGGCCTCAGCAAATCACTGGCCCAGGAACTGGCGTCGCGCAACATAACAGTGAATTGCGTGGCCCCCGGCTTCATCGCAACGCCCATGACTGATGTTCTGAGCGCCAAGCAAAAGGAAGCCATTCTCATCAAAGTTCCTGTTGGAAGATTGGGTTCTCCTGACGAAATAGCCGCCGCGGCCCTTTACCTGGCTTCTGATGAAGCCGCTTATGTCACCGGTCAAACCCTTCACGTCAACGGGGGCATGGCGATGGTTTAGGCCACGGAAATAATCCCCCTTTTGCCCTGAACACATTCTGTGGTAGTTAGCTCATAGGCACGAGGGGGAACCAACGGAAATCCGAGTGTGGGAATGCAAATAACTAAAGCAAACAAGGACGATTAAACATGAGTGACGTTGCTGAGCGGGTTAAAAAGATTGTCGTCGAGCACCTTGGTGTTGACGGCGATAAAGTTAAGGCCGAAGCAAGCTTTATTGATGACCTCGGCGCCGACAGCCTCGATACGGTTGAACTCGTCATGGCTTTCGAAGAAGAGTTCTCGATTGAAATTCCTGATGACGCCGCTGAGACTATTCAGACCGTCGGCGATGCGGTGAAGTTTATCGAGAAGACCGCTGCCTAAAATCTCTGCTTGTTAAATCACCACGCGGGGGAACGGGAGCAAAAGTCCTTACCCTCGCGTTTTCATGTGGGAGAGGACGGTAACTGATGCGTCGCGTGGTTGTAACTGGTCTGGGGATCGTATCCCCGCTTGGAACTGGAATCGAAGAAGCGTGGCAGCGTATGTTGGCTTCCGAGTCTGGTGCTGGCCCCATCACCAAATTCGATGCCTCCGATCTGCCGTGCCGCATTGCGTTTGAGGTAAAACGCGGTGACGGCGCCAACGGCACATTGAATGCCGACCAATGGCTGGATTCCAAAGAACAGCGCCGCAATGATGACTTCATTCAGTTCGCCATGATCGCGGCCCAGCAAGCGTTGAAAGATTCAGGCCTCGAAATCAAAACCCCAGAGCAGCAACATCGGGCCGGTGTGCTGGTTGGCGCGGGAATTGGCGGACTTCCGAGCATCGAGGAAACCACTATACTCATGCATGAAAGAGGACCGCGCAAAATTAGCCCCTTCTTCATTCCGGGCTCACTGATCAACCTTGCATCCGGCCAAATCTCCATTGCCCACGGACTGAAGGGCCCCAACCACGCTGTTGTCACGGCCTGTTCATCGGGCACGCACGCCATTGGCGACGCGGCCCGGTTGATAGCGCTTGATGATGCCGATGTGATGTTTGCCGGAGGGGCGGAAAGCTGCATCAACCGGCTGGGCATTGCGGGTTTCAGCGCCTGCAAGGCCCTTTCCACCAGCTTCAATAGCGAACCCGCAAAAGCTTCCAGGCCCTACGACAAGGCGAGAGACGGTTTTGTCATGGGTGAAGGCGCCGGTATTCTGATACTCGAGGAGCTTGAACACGCCAAGGCGAGGGGTGCCCGAATATATGCGGAAATCGTCGGCTACGGCATGTCGGGTGACGCCTATCACATCACTTCGCCACCGGAAGATGGCGATGGCGCATTCCGTTGCATGATCGCAGCATTGAAACGCGCCGGCTTTGCCGCAACCGAAATTGACTATATTAACGCCCACGGCACTTCGACCCCAGTAGGGGACGAGATTGAACTTCGCGCTGTTGAACGCATCATGCATGGCAAGGTTGATCGCCTCTCCATGTCGTCAACCAAGTCTTCAGTTGGCCATTTGCTGGGAGCGGCCGGCGCTGTGGAGGCCATCTTCTCAATACTTGCAATTCGTGACAATGTCTGTCCGCCAACGCTGAATTTGGATAATCCTTCGGTTGAGACCAAAATTGACCTCGTTCCCAAAAAACCAAGAAAGAAGGAGATCAACATAGTTCTGTCCAAGTCTTTTGGTTTTGGTGGTACAAATGCGTCAATCGTGATGCGCCGCTTTGCGGACTGATAACGGGGAGACCATGCATTGGAGCTGACCGGAGAACGGATACGGGTGCCATCGCCCAAAAAAACCAAGATACGCAAATCCGCTTTTGCGCGCGTTGTCCGGTCGCTTTTTGTGCTCGCATTGCTCGGTGGCGTGATTGGCAGCGCCGCGGCGTTATATGCGTATTCTGAATTTACCGCCGAGGGCCCGCTGACAGCGAAGAAAATTCATGTTGTTGAACAGGGCACGAAGAGTTCCAAAATCGGCGCGCAGTTGGCCGGCGCGGGGATTGTTCGCAGCGCAGGGTTGTTCACTGCCGCGGCCCGCACCTATGGAATTTTGGGGAAACCACTCAAGCCTGGGGAGTATGAATTTCCCGAACGCGCCAGCATCGATCAGGTTCTGGGAATTATCGTTGATGGCAAGGCCATCATTTATAAACTTTCGATACCTGAGGGCTGGACCAGCCAGATGGCCGTGGCGCGCGTGATGGAAAATGATGTGTTGTCCGGCGAGGTTGCTGTGGTTCCTCCAGAAGGCGCCATACTGCCCGACACCTATGTTTTTCGACGTGGCCTGACCCGCCAGGAAATTCTCGAAGTCATGCAGACAAAGCAAACTAAAATGCTGGATGAGCTTTGGGATGCCCGCAACCCAAATGGCATTCTAAAAACCAAGGAAGAAGCGGTTGTGCTGGCCTCGATCGTCGAAAAGGAAACCGGTGTTCCAGAGGAGCGTCCGCTTGTGGCTTCGGTTTTCATCAATCGCTTGAAGCAGGGCATCAAGCTGCAATCGGACCCGACTATCATATACGGCCTGGTAGGCGGCAAGGGCAAGCTTGATCGTGGCATCACGAAGTCCGATCTGGCCTCCGATACCCCGTACAACACCTATGTCATTGATGGACTGCCCCCGGCGCCAATCGCAAATCCAGGACGCGCTTCGCTCGAAGCTGTGCTCAATCCGCCTGACACCGGATATGTGTATTTTGTGGCTGATGGCACTGGTGGCCATGCCTTTGCCAAAACACTCGAAGAACATAACGCCAATGTGCGAAAATGGCGGGCGCTGGAAAATGGCCAAGTGGCGCTGTTGACAGCTGAAGCGCCGACGGAAGTCGTGGTGGACGGCATGCCAGCACCGGCTGCGACTCCTGCTGCCACGGCATCGGTCGACCAACCGGCCGATACGCTGAAACCGGAAGATGTGGCGGCTGCCAAACCTGAAGATGCTGCGCCAACCAAACCCGAAGAACCTGCGCTCGCGCCGAAAATTGAAGCCTCGATTGAGCCAGAACCCGAAGATGTCTTGAAGCCCGGCACTTGGGTCATCGTCGCTGACCGGATGGTTCCCATTCCAAAGCAAAAACCAAAACAGTGAGGCCACGCTTGTAGTGCGCCGGTCTTTGAACTGATACTGTCCTCCCCGATTTGATTCTGGTCACGGAGAACATATGGCGCTTTCGAGCATGACGGGTTTTGCGCAGAATTCTGGCGAGAAGGACGGCTTGCACTGGCAGTGGGAAATCAAGAGTGTCAATGGCAAGGCGCTTGATATCCGCTTTCGCCTGCCATCGGGTTTTGAAGGCTTGGAAACCGCAGCTCGCGCCAGTCTGTCCCAGCATATCAAGCGTGGCAATCTGCAAGTCGTCCTCACCACCAGCGGAACGATTGCCGCCGACACGGTCGTGGTCAATGAAGCTGTCCTCGAACAGGTGCTGGGCATCGCCGAGAGACTGCGGGACCGCATTGGCGGCATGCCGTTAAACGCCGAAGCGTTGATGGGGCTGCGCGGCGTGCTTGACGTGGTTCAACCCCTGCAGTCGGAAGCTGAAATGGAATCCCGTGTGAATGGGGTCAGGCAATCGTTGGAGGTGGCAGCCAAGGCGCTGGACAAGGCCAGAAGAGAGGAGGGGGCAAGGCTTGCGAACGTGCTTTCGTTCCAGCTCGATAAAATTGAGTCCCTTACAATTGCGGCGCGCGACTGTCCTGCAAGATCAGTTGAGGCTATCAAGGCGCGCCTGAAAGAGCAGGTGGCGCGGCTGCTGGAAACGGGTGCTACATTCGATCCGGACCGCTTGCATCAGGAAGCCATCATGATTTCGACAAGGGCTGATATTCAGGAAGAGCTGGACCGCCTGTTCGGCCACGTTGAAGCCGCCCGCGCCCTGATGGCATCGCCAGAACCTGCTGGCCGCAAGTTCGACTTTCTGGCCCAGGAGTTTAACCGCGAGGCCAATACCCTGTGTTCGAAGGCGCTGGACAAGACGCTCACCAACATTGGCCTTGAGTTGAAAACGGTTATCGACCAAATGCGCGAGCAGGTGCAAAACATTGAGTAACATGCTGCCAAAAACGGAAATTTCCCGCAGGGGTCTGTTGCTTGTCATGTCGTCGCCTTCCGGCGCTGGCAAGACAACCCTGTCGCGCAAGCTGCTTGCCAGCGACAGGAACATCACCATGTCAGTTTCTGTAACAACCAGGGCCTCGCGGCCCGGAGAAATGGACGGCAAGGATTATCACTTCATCACCAAAGAACGCTTTGTCCAGATGCGTGATCGCAGTGATCTGCTGGAATGGGCGGAGGTCTTCGGGAATTTCTATGGCACGCCACGCAGACCTGTTGAAGAAGCCCTCGCCAAAGGTCGTGATGTGCTGTTTGATATTGATTGGCAGGGCACGCAGCAATTGGCCCAAGCCATGGCAGAGGATCTCGTGCGCGTCTTCATTCTGCCACCCTGCGCCGAAGAGTTGCAAAATCGTCTGATCAAGCGCCAGCAGGATTCGTCGAGTGTCGTGGCGAAACGCATGGCTGAGGCCTCGCGCGAGATCAGCCATTGGCCGGAATATGATTATGTCGTGGTGAATGATGAAGTGGAAGATTCTCACAGCCAGATCATGGCAATACTTACTGCCGAAAGGTTGAGACGCCGCCGCAGGACCGGACTGACGGAATTCGTCCGTGCGTTGACGAGGAAGCTATGAGATGCGCAGGCGGGCCAGCTCTGCTGCCAGCCTCGCAAAGTCATTCACCCGCAATTGCTCTGCCCGCAGTTCGGGATTAATGCCAAGCCTGTTCAGCGCAACATCAGGCGCATCAAAAGCAGCGCGAAGGCTTGAACGCAGCATTTTTCTCCGCTGGCCGAAAGCGGCGGCGGTAATCTTTTCCAGGTCTTTTATTTCGCAAGCAACCGCAAGTGACAGCCGTGGCAGCAATTGAACGATGCTGGATGTAACTTTTGGCGCTGGAGTGAAGGCGCTGCGGTTCACGTCAAACAGCTTCTTGGCCTCGCAGCGATATTGGCACAGAACTGACAATCTGCCGAACTCCCTGGAACCAGGCTTGGCCACAATGCGCTCGGCCACCTCCTTCTGAAACATCAGGGTGAGAGATGAAAACCATGGCGGCCAGGCGTCGCTTGTGAGCCAACCGGTGAGCAATGCTGTTGCTACATTGTATGGAAGGTTCGCGACAATCTTGGCAGGGCCTGAAATGGCGGTGGTCCAGTCCATCTCAAGCGCATCAACTGCAATCACTGAGAGGCGGCCCGGATAGGCGGCTGATATTTCCGCGAGCGCCGGCAGCGTTCGTTCATCGCGCTCTATGGCAACAACGCTGCTCGCACCTTGCATTAGAAGCGCGCGCGTGAGCCCGCCGGGACCGGGGCCGACTTCAACGATTGTGTAACCTTCGAGCGGCTCAGCACATCGCGCAATGCGGCGCGTGAGATTGAGGTCGAACAGGAAGTTTTGGCCAAGGCTTTTCTTGGCCCCTAGATCAAAGCGCGCAATGACATCACGAAGCGGCGGCAATCCGTCGTCAGCCTCGCGCATTGGCCGCCATTTCACTGGCAAGCCGCAGGGCGGCGATCAGGCTTTGCGCATTGGCCTTGCCGGTGCCCGCGATGCCAAGCGCCGTGCCGTGATCCGGTGATGTGCGGATAAAAGGCAGACCAAGGGTCACGTTGACACCTCCATGGAAATCCAATGTCTTGACCGGAATTAGCGCCTGGTCATGATACATGCAAAGGATGGCATCGTAGCCAGCCCGAGCTTCCTCGTGGAACGCGGTATCCGCTGAAACCGGGCCTGAAACATTTATGCCCGCATCACGAAGTTGTTTTAACGCGGGGGCGATGATTGTCTGCTCTTCTCGCCCCATCGCGCCATTCTCGCCAGCGTGAGGATTGAGTCCGGTACAGGCCAGGCGTGGAGCGGAGATGCCAAAATATTTTTTCAGACCCTTCGCCACTGCCAGTCCCTGCGCGACGATCAGGTTTTGCGTCAGCGCCGCCGCCACATCCTTGAGCGGAATATGCACAGTCACCGGAACCGCGCGCAAATCTGCGGCGACCAGCATCATGACTTCCTGTGCGGCGTGCCCATGCCCGGCGGCAAGGGAGGCCAAATAATCCGTATGACCCTGGTGCTTGAAACCAGCGGAATAGAGCGCCGCCTTTTGAATGGGGTTTGTGACAATTGCCGAAACTTCGCCCGCAAGCGCCAACTCCACAGCTTGATCAATTGCCGCTATCACTGCAGGAGCTGTTTTGCCATCGATAATGCCAGGCGTCGGATGAGTGGCAAGCGGGCGGTGCAGAACGGGCAGGGACGATTGAAAATGTGACGATGCTTCGCCGAGCCTGGTTATCCTGGTCACGGGCAAAGGAAATCCAGCCGCCGCCGCGCGCGCCGCAAAATAATCCGCATCGCCAATCAGGAAAAAAGTCGCGCTGGCCTCATTTTTCAAAGTTGCCCAGGCCTTCGAAGTAATTTCTGGCGCAGCACTGGCGGGTTCTCCGCTGGTGAGGGCAATCGGTTTTAGTTGAGAAGATGTTTGTCCCATGAACTACTGTGGCGCGTAACTGGGATCTTTGTACTCAATCAACGCCGACTTCCGCATTATGGCCAGATACTTGCCTTCTACCGCTGCGTATTTTTCATTTGATACAACAATCTCAGCCTGCTGGCGGGTCGGCAGTGTTACCTTGGGCGCCTCTGGCTTCACAACCCGCTTGTCGCAAAAACCGATCACCTGAATGCCCGTTGGCCCGCGCATTGGCCCCATGGCTTTGCCAGGCCCGACATCCTCAAGCGCCTGGCGCAGCTGCTTTGGAATTTTATCCGCTACAGCGTCGATTTTCTTGCCAATCTTTACATTGAATATTCCAGAGGCTGCCTCGCGCGCCGAGCCACAGCCTTTGAAGTTCTTCATAAACTGGTTGGCTTCGACTGCGCGCGCCTGCAGCAGCATCGCGTCATCAGCGATTTCAACCGGCAGGTCAATTTCCAAAATTGTATAAACCTCAACGGGTTTCATGCGTGGATCATTCATGATGGCGTTGAGTTTCTTGCCCATGTCCTGCTCAATTTCAGCGAGCTTCTTGTCCACGTCTGCCGGTTCGACTTTGATCTTCACTTGATACTTGCCGCTCAATATGCGGTTGAACGCAATTTGCGCCTCCACATATTGTTTGAGCGAAGCGATCGCAATATTCTGTTTTTGCAATTTTGCCTTGAGCCCCGCGGCATCGGTATTCATGCCCTTGGCCATCTGGCCAAGCTGCGCATCGATTTCCTTTTCGCTGGGACTTGCCTTGTATTTCTTGGCTTCAGAGATCTTGATGATCTCGTCAATCATCATCCGCAAGGCTTTCTTGCGCCCGCCTTCAACACCCTGCCTGTCACCCAGTATTTTCAGAAGGCGTAGGCGTTGATCGATATCAAACGTTGTGATTGGAATATCGTTGACTGTGACAACCACACCCTGATTGGCGGCTTGGGCCACACCAAAGAGAAGAGACGCCAAGCCTATGAACACCAAAAAATAAATACATTTACGCATTACAAACTCACTTAGAAACCAGCAGAAAGGCTGGTTTTGCCTATCGTTCTCAACTCAACCGAAACTTTCAAAGTGTGATCAGTGCTTGCGAGCGGGTCAAGCGGATTTGTCTCGGTGTAGGTCAAACTGGCCGCCATGCAGTCGCAATCAAACGCCAACCCGGCCTTCTTGCTGCGGAATTGGTCATTTATAAGATCATATGAGAAGCCGCCAAACAGGCTCCATGCTTCCGAGAACCGATAACTGCTGTCAGCTTCGATACGTTCCATCGCATCCAGGCTGGTGGCATCCAGTGCGCTGTCATAATAGATATAACCAAGGTTGCCCGACAGGCGGCTAAAGCTGTAGTTGGCAAACGCCTCATGGACATTGATTTTGGAGAAGTCTTCCTCGACCCGCGCTTGGTAGGAAACGCCGAGATTTTCCCAAGGCTGGACAGTGACCGCGCCGACAAGATCGGACTTCGTTCCATCAAGCCCCGACCCGAGATCGAAGCTGTTTTTTCCCCCAATATGGAAAGATTCACCAATGCTCACTTTGGCAAATCCACCATTCTCGCCAAGATAAGTATAGAGCAAACCAACATTGCTGCGGCTGCCACCCTCATAACGGTCAAGGCCGGTAAAGCGATCCTGCAGGAACAAGTTCGAGCTGTCAAAATTCACGCTGATCGCGTCTTCATTGCCAATTTTCTCGCGGTCAGCCTCGTCCGTGGCGGCAATGGCCTGGAACACCGGGGTGACGATGCTCTGGCCCGTATCAAAGGACGCAATAAAAGGCCAGCGCATGTCAACGCCAACAGATGGCAACAGGCGGCTCGTCACCTCTTTTTCCGTCGAGGGAAACACGTTCTCAGAAATGTACAGGTCGCTCCGCAGCCGCGCAAAAGGTGTAACCACCTGGCCGAGATCGGTTATCATTTGGTTCTGCCAATGAAGATTGGCAACGGCGCGCGTTTGATCCGTCCCCTGATGGATATTGCTGAACGGCGTCTGCGCATCGTCGCGGGCGATGGAATAAGCGCTCCAATCCAGGCCAAGTTCACCGCCCAGAACAGCATTGTTGAAAGTATATTCCGATTTTATATAGGGCAGCGCCGTGGGCAGGGTGCCCTGGTCCTCCTCGAGTGACAGGGACCTGTAATGCAGGGCCTGCGCCGAGAAATAGTTCCGGTCAGCCATGCCGACGATATAGGCCTCGTTGTTGGCAATCGTCCTCTTGTCAAAGTCATAGTGGTCGAGGAACATCTTGTCGCTGGCATATGTGCCATCCCAGCCCCAATCCCAGTTGTCGTTCAGCTTGAAGTCGCCTTTCGACGCCACTGCGCCACGCAGCTTGGTGTCGCCGGGCGGGTCGTCTTTTTTGAGTTGATAGACGCCGTAGCCGCGAATGTTGTATCCGCCGGATTGCAACGCCTGTCGATACTCGATGTCAGCAACAGGTCCCTGTCTGGTTGTCCAAACGGGACTAAACGTCAGGTCTGCGCTTGGCCCCAGCTCCCAGAAATAAGGCGTGACAACACCGACACCATAGACCCTGCCGCTCTTGAACTGGGGCAACAGGAAACCTGTGCGTCTTTTTACTGTCGGATCAGGCTGTTCGGCATAGGGCAGCCAGGCCAATGGAACCCCGGCAAACCGGAAGGTAGGATTGGTGTGGTAAAGTGTTTTTGTATTGCCGTCGTGGACCGTGCGCTCGGTTGTGATTTCCCAAAGCGGATCGCCATTTTTCGTGGCGCAATCCTTGCACGCCGTGTAACTCGCGTGTTCAAACACCGTTATGCCGTCTGCCGTTCGCATGACATAATCCGACCTGATGGTCACGTCATTGCTCAGCAGGGCGCGGACATGCCTGGCAAAACCTTCCTTGAATTTGTTGTGGAGGTCAACCGTGTCTGCTTGCAGAATGTTTCCATTGGGCTCACGCAGTTCAACCGAGCCGTTAGCCTTGAAGCTTCCATCATCCTGATCATAGACCACCTTGCTGGCAACCAACGTGTAGGGTCCATAAGTTATGCGAACCGTTCCCGTGGCAGTGGCAATTTTCGTGGAGCTGTCAAAAACAATGCGATCAGCGGCCACATCAACCTTGGTGCCGGTAGCAGGCTTCGTGGTGATGGGCGCCACAAATTTCTTGTCAGAAAGTGCATAAGCGACGGTGCTGAAGGCTGCCAAGCCCATGAACGCCAGCAAGCTGCCGCTGGAAAGAACACTTCCCAAGCTCAACGCCGATTTTCCAAGACTTATTGCGGCTTTCACTCGTCCTGCCAATCAATCACAAATCATTACTCTTTATTAACTGGTTTCACACAGGCCGTGAAGCGGAGAATTTTATTAAAATGCACCCAAAACGGGCCGACAATTGGGCAGCGTTAAGAATTGGTTAACAAAGTGTTAGGCTGTTGAATGCGTCACCACAAGCGGCTAAGCAGGTTTTCAAACAACTCAATGGAATTAATCATGAAAATCAAGTTTGCCCCTGCAACATTGCCCGCTAGGGGTGTGCTGGTTGTGTTCGCCTCCGAAGGCGCAAAGCTAATGCCATCTGGAACAGATGCGGATGAGCGCTGCAATGGCCAGTTGACCAAGGCCATAACCGCGGCAAAATTTGAAGCAAAGCGTGATTCCATTTTGGAGGTTTTGGCCCCAGGCGGTGGCTTTGACCGAATCTTCATCACAGGATTTGGCGCGTCCGATTCACTTGGCGCGAAAGAATTGGAGCAGCTTGGCGGCGTAGTGGCGGGCGCGTTGCAATCAGCCAAGGTCAGCCAGGCAAGTGTCGCCGTTGAACTTCCCGCAAAATCCAGGGTCAAAATAGAAGACGCGGCTGCCCTGATCGCGTCCGGCGCCAGTCTCCGCGTTTACAGTTTTGACGGTTACAAGACCAAGAAAGACAGCAAGGCGCCGGTTTTGACTGAGCTTACAATCCTCTCAAGTTCTGCCGCGAAGGCGAGGAAAGCGTTTGAACCCCTGAACGCCGTTCGACAAGGTGTTCATTTGGCGCGCGATCTCGTCAATGAGCCTGCCAATATTCTGGTGCCAATTGCATTTGCAAACCGCGCCAAGGCGCTCGCCAAGAATGGTGTTGAGGTCGAAATACTGACGCCTGCGCAAATGAAAAAACTCGGCATGGGCGCTTTGCTGGGCGTGGCCCAGGGTTCACCCAATGAACCGCGCCTTGTTATCATGAAATGGAATGGCGGCAGGAAGGGTGACAAGCCCGTGGCCTTTGTCGGCAAGGGTGTCACCTTTGACACCGGCGGCGTTTCAATCAAGCCAGCCGCTGGCATGGAAGACATGAAGGGCGACATGGGTGGCGCTGCCTGCGTCACTGGATTGATGCTGGCGCTAGCCGGCCGCAAGGCGAAAGTGAACGCGATTGGTGTTATCGGAATTGTAGAGAATTCAATCGACGGAAACGCCCAGCGCCCAGGCGATGTGGTCAAGTCTATGTCGGGTCAGACGATAGCCGTGTTGAATACAGACGCCGAAGGCAGGCTCGTTCTGGCCGACGTGCTCTGGTATGTGCAGAGCAAATTCAAGCCGAAGTTCATGGTGAATCTGGCCACGCTGACCGGAGCCATTCTCGTGGCGCTTGGCAAGGAGCACGCGGGCCTGTTCTCAAACAATGACGAATTATCGGCGCGTCTCACGGACGCGGGCCTGGCCACGGGCGAAAAAGTCTGGCGCATGCCGCTCACCCCGGAATACGACAAGTTGATTGATCACGATGTGGCTGACATGAAAAACATCGGCGGTCGCCATGCGGGCTCCATCACCGCCGCCCAGTTCCTGCAGCGCTTCGTCAACAAAGTTCCCTGGGCCCATCTGGACGTCGCTGGAACCGCCATGGATTCAATCAAGACACCCATCAACCAAAGCTGGGCCTCGGGCTGGGGGGTGCGGTTGCTGAAC
Organism: Rhodobiaceae bacterium; assembly: GCA_031375195.1. GTDB lineage: Bacteria > Pseudomonadota > Alphaproteobacteria > Rhizobiales > Aestuariivirgaceae > Aestuariivirga. Next base: position 2,865 of record JANMHO010000069.1, on the reverse strand, counting down.
CGGTTGGTCGTGGAGCACTATGAAAAGTAGGTTTTGCGCTCTGGCCATTTGCACCGCTGTGCCATATTGGCGGTGACAGGCTGAATTCAATCTGGTACTTTTGCGGTAGCTGAAGTCGGCAGGCAGTCAGTTAAATCGGTGTGTGCCATGTTGTTCTGAGACTTGCGTCAGATGGAAGCCGTCGCCCATGAAATTCGGTTATTTTGCCAATGTGACCAACCGCCGGAACCGGCCATTTGGCGATCTCATGAAGGAGCAGGTGTCGCTGGCGCAGTACTGCGATGGCAATGGCTGGGATTCGATCTGGTACACCGAGCATCACTTCTCGTATGAAGGCTTCGAGGCGGTGCCCAACCCGGTTTTGATGTCCACATGGACGGCGGCGCACACGAACCGCATTCGCATTGGCCAGGCTGCAAACATTATCACTTTTTGGCACCCCCTTCGTTTTGCTGAGGATATTGCAATGCTTGACCACATGTCTGGTGGGCGCATTGACGTGGGGGTGGGTCGCGGAATCTATGGGCGCGAGGCCCTGCAGCTCAACAAGATGGCGGATACGCGCAATCCGGCGCAAAATTTCCGGATATTTGCGGAAGCCCTGGAGGTGGTGCGCCGCGCATGGTCCAGCCAGTACTTCGAGTTCAAGGGCGAGTTCTTCAATTTTCCCGATCCGGGTTTTGTGTGGGATCATGGCATGTCGCCCAAGAGCGCCGAGTATCAAGACATGACGACCCTTGAATTGCAGAAGTTGACGGTGGTTCCCCGCACGTTGCAGCAACCAACGCCACCTATTCACCAGGTGGTGGACGGGCATTTGGCCATTCAGTATGCGGCGGAAAACAACATGGGCGCCATGATGTGGATTCCGCCCACGAACGCCTTGAAACCAAGGTTCGAACTCTATCGTGACAAGAAGGCCGCCAAAGAGCAGCGGGACGTTAAGCTGGGCGAAGGCGTCACACTGGTGCGCGACATGTTTTGTGCCGAGAGCAAGGCCGAGGCCAAGCGCCTGGGTGGCGATGGCATCGTCGATTATCTGCGCTGGGTTTGCCACTGGCGCGGACTTGAAAACCACCGGCATGTGGGCGAGGAATTGCCCAAGACTGAAAACAAGCTTGATCTCCTGTCCGTTGATTTTCTCGATGAGCGTAATTTGCTGTTTGGCACGCCCGATGAAATCTCCGCTCGCATTGAGGAAATGATTGATGTGCTGAACTTGCGGAATCTTCTGGTGTGGTCGGATTTTCCCGGCGTTGACCACGATGTGGCCATGCGTTCGGTGAAACTGTTCACCGAGGAAGTCATGCCGCGTTTCAAGGGCCGTGTTGGATTGCAGAAGGCGGCGGAGTAGGAACATGAAGCCCATTATCCGCAAGACCGTTACGTTTGTTGAGATAACATATATTGAAGGTGGGCGTGCGCCGGATGTTCCGGTGGAGATGGCGGGCGTTGCGGCGGTTATTCAAAACCCCTGGGCTGGCCGGGGTTTTGTTGAAAATTTGCGACCGGAGATTTTGGCCTTGGCGCCAGTGCTGGGGGATTTGCTGGTTTCCATGTTGCTGGATCAGCTGGGTGGTGGCGAGAGGATTGAGGCTTATGGCAAGGCCGCAATTGCGGGGCTTAACGGCGAAATTGAGCATGCTTCGGGAATTATCCATACACTGCGGTTTGGCAACAAGTTTCGCGAGGCGGTGGGCGGCAAATCCTATCTATCGTTCACCAACAAGCGCGGTGTTGCCGGCTCATCCATTCAAATTCCGATGATGCACAAGACCGACGAGGGTTATCGCTCGCATTATCTAACGCTGGAATTTGCGGTGCCCGATGCGCCGGGCCCCGATGAAATACTGGTTGCCATCGGGGGCGCCACGACAGGCCGGGCCTTCCCGCGCATCGGCAACCGCTACACCGATCTGGAAGAGATGGCTGCTGAGAAGAAAGCGTGAGCGCACGCATTTTTGGTTTGGGTGAACCAGTTGTATTGCTGCACGGCGTTGGGCTTGATCAAACCATCTGGGAACACCAGGTGCGCGCGCTTGAGGGCAGGTATCGGGTGATCACCTATGACCTTCTTGGCCATGGCCGCAGTGCTGATGCTCAGGACGATGCGAAACTCGATGACTGGGTTCAACAGCTGGAAAGACTTCTGCGCGAATTGAAACTGGAACGGATTTCACTGGTTGGATTTTCGTTTGGCGGCATGATTGCGCGCAGGTTTGCCGCAAAACATGCAGGCATGATTGATCGGCTGGTGTTGGTGAGCACGGTCTATGATCGCAGTGAAGAAGAACAGGCAGAGGTTTTGGCGCGACTGGAGATGGCGCGGCGCGAAGGCCCACAGGCCATCATCCAAGCCGCTATTTCACGATGGTTCTCACCGGATTTTATTGTGAAAAATCCTGATGCCATCGCGGATTTCATGAGGATTTTGAAAAACAACCGGCAAGAATCATTCTTGTCCGCTTACGCTTGCTTTGCAAAGACGAAGTTGGGAGCGCTTGAGGGCTTTGTCCGTCCAACGCTGGTCATGACGGGTGAACTTGATACGGGTTCAACGCCCGCGATGGCGCAAAAACTGGCTGCAACAATTCCCGGTGCGCGCACTTCCATTGTGCCCCAGGGGCGGCATATGATGCCAGTGGAATTGGCAGTTGAAGTCAATTCCATATTGGTCGAGTTTTTAGAGGCGGCGGGTGGCTGAGAAATTTCAACTCTATATTGATGGCGCGTTTTGCGATGCCGACGATGGGGCGGCGTTTGATAGCGTTGATCCTTCCACTGGCGCTGTGTGGGCGGTGATGCCAAAGGCCAGTGCTGCGGATACGGACCGCGCGGTGCGGGCAGCGCACGCCGCATTTTCGG